>DAIPYT010000001.1:0-64586 GCA_036782595.1 Mycobacterium sp.
CAGTCGGGCCACCGGGCATGCGATCCTGACCACGCTCACTGCCCACGACTGGGTCACCCGCGATCCGGCCAGTGCCGAGTACGCGTGGGGTCCGGCGATGGCGAGCCTGACCAAGCCCGCCGACTCCCTGGTCTATCGCGGGGAACTCCAGGCTTTGGCTGCAGATGCCGGCACGCAGGTATCCCTTACCCGCCGGGAGGGTCGGACGATGGTCATCGTGGAGACGGCCGGTGAGTGCCTGACCGGACCGAGAATCAGCCCCGGCCTGCGCACGCCACTGGTAGCTCCCTTCGGCCGCGACTACGTCGCATGGTCAAGCGCAGAGACGCAGAATGCTTGGCTGGAGGCGATCGGGCAGCCCGATCCCGGGTTACGCCGCAGAATGGCATCCGTCCTCAAGGAGATCCGGCAACGCGGCTTCGTCGTCGAAAGACTGACCAAGGAGTACGTCCGCGTCTACACCGCCCTGCGGGCGCTCAGTAGTGATGGCGAAATCGACATGATCACAACGCAATTGGCGCGGGCATTCGCCGATCTCACGACGATCGACGTACTTCCCAACGAGATGAGCGACACTAAAGGCCACAGCATCGCCACCATTTCCGCGCCCATTACCGATATCGACGGCGTGGTGGTCATGTCGGTCACTGCGGCGGTCTTCACCACCCTGACAAGCGGTGCGATTCGAGACCTCGGAGAGAAGGTGCGCGACACCGCGCACAGCATCGAGCAACGAATCGCCCATCACGGCCACATCACCACTACCTGAAAGAGGACTCATGACTTCTGTCGACCAGGTTCGCATTCACGGCCCGGGGCAGGTGAGCCTCGACAACGTCGATCTGCCCGAGTGTGGCCCGCGCGACGCGATCGTCGAGGTTCACGCCTGCGGCATCTGCGGCAGCGATCTGAGCTACATCAAACTCGGCGGCCTCGCCGGGCCCAGTGGCGAGCCGATGCCGCTCGGCCACGAACTAGCCGGCATCGTGAAGGCTGTCGGCGTCGAGGTCACCGATGTGGTGCCGGGTCAGCGGGTGGTCGTGCATCCGGCGGAGGAGATCGGCTCCGGGTCCAACGAAGGTGGATTGGCCAACGAGGTTTTCGTGCGTAATGCGGCCAAGGGCGGACGGTTGTTCCCCATTCCCGACGATATGCCACTGACCATCGCTGCGTTGGCCGAGCCGGTCGCCGTCGGCATGCACGCCGCAGAACAACTTCATGTAGGAGTGGACGACAAGGTCGCGGTATTCGGCTGCGGGCCGATCGGTCTGGCGGCGATCGCGAGCCTGGCCGATCGCGGTTTGACCGATATCGTGGCGATCGATCTGTCCGAGACCCGGCGCCGGCTGGCCGAGCAGCTCGGCGCCTCGGAGACGATCGACCCCGCAACGCAGAAGGTCTGGCGTGAACTCGAACGTATTCACGGCACCGCACCGCTGATGTTCGGGCACTCCGCCGCGACGACCGGGTTCATCGAAGCGTCCGGGTCGCAGAAGGTTCTCATCGACATCATCGACAGGGCCGGAACGGGAGCGCACATCAGCGTCGTTGCCTTGCATTACACCCCCGTACCGGTCAACTTCCTGAGCGTGCTCATGAAGGAACTCGTCATCCGCGGCTCGATCGCCTACCCGGAACGATTCAGTGATGCCATCGACTTGCTGCAGCGGCGCGACCTCTCAGCGATGATCACCGACCGGTTCCCACTAGGCGAGATCGATGCGGCACTCGAGGTTCTCGCCGGCAGCAAGGAGTGCGGCAAGGTGATGATCGAGATGGGACCGGCCTAAGCATGCTGAGCCTCCAGGAGATCTCCGACCGGCTGGAAATCCAACAGCTCTTGGCCGCGTATTCCACCGCTGTAGACGGCGGTCGTTTTGAGGAACTCGAAGACTTTTTCACCGATGACGCGGTCATCGACCTTTCGGCCACCGGCGGGGCGTACGGGCCCTACGGTGAAGTGTTGTCGTGGATGAGCAATACGCTCAGCGCCTTTGGCGCGTACATGCATGTGTTGTCCGGCACTGACTTACGGCTGGACGGCGATACCGCAACGGCACGAACGGCCTGTGTCAATCCCCTTGCCTTGGATGCGGATTCGAAAGCAATCTATCTGATCTGTTTCTGGTACGACGACGAATTCGCGAGGACTCCCGGTGGCTGGCGATTCCGCAGTCGCTCGCAGATCAAGTGCCTCGACAAGCTGATCTAGACGTCGCTCACGCGACCTCGACCTCCAGCGGCAACCTCTGCAGGCGCCGCACCATCACGCTGGGGATCCAGGCGGGTGGTTCCGTCGCTTTGATCGTCCGGGTTTCGGAGAGTAGGCGGGTCAATGCGGTCTTGGCTTCCAATCTCGCCAGCGCGGCGCCCAGACAGAAGTGGTCACCTCTGCCGAAGCCGAGGTGTGCCTTGCCATTCGGGCGGTCCAAGCGTAACTCGTCGGGCGTTTCGAAGGCCGCAGGGTCCCGATTTGCCGATCCCCACAGCAGCAGCAGATGCGAGCCGCCCGGAAGATCTACACCGCCCAGTGTGGTGTCGGTCAGGACGTGGCGGTAGTGGCCTCGAAACGGCGACTCCATTCGCACGACTTCCTCGATGAACGCCGGCAGCAGTTCCATGTTCTTTCTTAACTGCTGAGCGATGTCGTCGCGGTGCGCAAGCGTCAACGCCGAACTACCGAGCAGACCGGCTGTGGATTCGCCCCCGGCACTGACTAATTGGATCAGCATGATCACCGCGGTCTCCGGCTTGAGATCGCCTGCGTTGCAATGCCGTGCGAAATCCCCGAGCAGGTTGTCTTGTGGATCCTTCCGGGCTGCGGCGAACTGCTCGACGAGATAACCGGCGAGTTCGGTAGCGGCGACTATGGCTCTCTGCAGTTGACCGGGAGTGATCGCTCCGTCGAGCATCTGGGTGGTCGCATAGGAGCCGGTAACGAGCCACTCCATATCCACTGGGGGGAAACCGATCAGCCGGCTCACCAGCGTCATCGGCAATTGATTGGCCATCGCGGCCACCCAGTCGATGGAGCCGTCGTCATTGAGGCCGTCGTTCCACAGCCTCTCGACCGTTTCGGTCACCAGGGGTTCGAGCGCGCGCACCCGCTTGGCCACCACCGTCGGCAACACCATCTTGCGATGTACCGCGTGAATGGGATCGTCTGCAGTGCCCAACACGTGGCCCGGGTCGCCCGGGCCCGCCATGGTGAACTCGCTAACACCGCCGTCAGGATCCAGAACCATCGATGCAGTCAGGTTCGATGAGAAGTCTCGGGGCCGCATGACCGCCTCGGTGACCAGTTCCCACGTCGACACCAGGTAGAAATTCGAATCATCGACACGGTGCACCGGATCGGTCTCACGGAGTTGCGCGTAGAACGGGTAGGGGTCATCGAGGGCCAGCATGAACCCAGGCTGATCGGGGCAAACGTATCCGGTCAAGACCTCCCCACAATGTTGATACGCCCCGACGACGCGCGGCCACCCCGGGTGTCTCACGCAGTGCTCTCAGCAGGCCAAATGGTGAGTTAAAAGCTGTAATTTGTCTCATACTGAGACGATGCTTACCCATGATTGGCTGGCCGGAGGCGACCGTCATGAACTGGCCGCCGAGCGAATCTATGCCGCGGCCGCGAATCTGATCGCCCGACGCGGCTTGGAGCGCTTCGACCTCGATTCACTCGCAGAAGCCGCCCACTGCTCGCGGGCGACGCTGTACCGGCACGCTGGCGGGAAGACGCAAATCCGCGATGAGGTGCTGGCCCGCTCCGCCAGACGCATCAACAGCGCCGTGATCAGCGCAGCGAAGGAACTGACCGGCGGCGACCGTGTCGTCGAGGCGGTGACGGTTGCGCTGCGAGAAATCCGTTCGGACCCCGTCGCGTCACAGGTATTCACTCCGGGGCGTCCGGAGAATGCGGCGCTGCTGGCTGATTCTGGGATGCTCGCACGGTTTGCCGCGGAGTCCGCCGGACTGGACCCCGATGACACGGCCGCGGCTCAGTGGATCAACCGGGTCACGCTGTCGATGTTGTTCTGGCCTGGACAGGATGAAGCGGCCGAGGCTCGCATGCTGAGGTCGTTCGTCTCGCCGGCTTTTCGCGAGCAGGCTCATGACAAGGGCCGCCCCGCCTGAGCGGCATTGCCCCGCAAAAGCCAAACAGCGACCGCCGTTCCGCTTTCGGCGGATCCGGCGGTCGCTGCGTGCGCGGCTTGGGGCTAGACCCTGGTGCCGGGTTTGGCGAACTTCCGGTAGACGAGCAAGAGGATGATCGCGCCGACCAATGCACCCAGGAACGAGTGTTTGATCGGAGGTGTGATCTCAAACTGGTGAGGCGCGAAAATCAGGCTGCCCAGTGTTCCGCCCACCCAGCCACCTGCAATGCCGAGCAATCCTGTCGATACCCAGCCGAGATGGCCAGTACCAGGAACGATCATCTTCGCAATCCAGCCTACGATCAGGCCCAAAAGGACCATCCATAAGAGGTTCATGATCATGCCGCGCTCCGTCCTCTGTGGTGCTAGCCCGACTCGGGTGCCGAGCAGATCACTCTGGTATAGCGCGCAGAGATAACGTTCCGCATGCAGAATCGGCTACGAAATCGGCCCTATTCGATCAGGCAGGCGGCATGGCCGGTGCTGGCGCGGCCGGCGGAGCGCCGGGTGCCGGCGCCGGAGCCGGTGCCGCCGGCGGAACGCCGGGCGGAGGCGGGGCGGCAGGCGCCGGAGCGGGCGCGGGGTCGCCGGGAGCCGGCGCCGGAGCGGGCGCGCCGGGTGCCGGAGCAGGAGCCGCAGGAGCAGCCGCAGGCTGCGGCGGGGTGTACGGCCGGATCGACTGGGCCAATGCCTGGGCACCGGCGGCGTCGATCGGATCCTTACCCGTGCCCAGCCACACCACGAACCACCGGCCACTGTCGGCGTTTCCGACCACACCGGCCCAGATGGAACCGTTCGGCTTGGCGGTATCGGTGAACTTCACGTCGTAGGACGCCGCCGAGCCAGGCAGGTCGGCCGCCTGCAGGGCGATGGACTGCTGATTGATGCGCGAGCCCGGGAACGGCATGAAGAACTCGCCCATGTCCGAGGCGAGCCGCACCGCGGCCTTCGCGTTGTCCTTCTCGGCACCGGCGAACAGCTTCATGTCCAACCGGCCCAGCAGAATGCTGGTGTCGGTGGCGGTGGCGGCCGGCTGTCCGGGCAGCGGCGCCGGACCGGTCGGCTTGAGCAGCAACGCCTGGCCGTAGCTCAGCCGTGAAGCATCGGCGACTTCCCACCCGGCGGGCAGGACGTAGCTGAACCCGCCAGCCGCGTTCTCCACCCGGCCCGCGTCAGGTGCGGGTGCCGGCGCGGGACCCGGGGCCGGCCCGGGAGCCGGTGGAGCATTCGGGTCCGCAGGAGGCGGCGCCGGCTGAGCCGGAGCGGCCGGCGGCGGCGGAGCATTCGGATCCGCAGGAGGCGGCGGCGCGGGCTGAGCAGGAGCAGCCGGCGGCGGCGGAGCATTCGGGTCCGCAGGAGGCGGCGGCGCGGGTGCCGCAGGCGGCGCGGTGGTGGTGGGGGCCGGCGGCGGTGGCACGGGGTCGGCTGTCGCCGTGGTCGGCGGCAGTGCGATCGCGATTGCGCTGGCACCTGCGGCGGCTGTGGCGGCCAGTGCCGTCCACAGTCCCGGGCGTCGTGAAGTCGAGTCCGACTGCGTCATGGCCAGAAACCTACCGTGTTAAAGCCGTGAAGCAAGTTCACGGTCGGCTGTGTCGGCCGCTGTTTGACAACGATTCGGCAAAGAACACCGGCGGCGCCTAACCCGACCGAAGGCCTGCGTGCAAACTCACTGACTGCGTCTTCACCGCGAACCACACCTGATCGCCGATCGCTAGTCGCAGATCGGCAACTGAGTCGGGAGTCACATCGGCGGCCAGGCCGGGCAGCCCGTCGGCCTGTTCGGCAGCCCGCACGCGAACCGCCCCGCCGGCCAGATCAAGTGCGCCGATTCGGACCCGAACGCTGTTGCGGGGACTTCCCTGGGGTTGTTCTCGGTACACCGCAACGGCAGCCGGCGTGAACACCGCAACGGCGCTGCCACCGACCGTCAACGTCGCTCCGTCGTCAGCCGGTACCCCGTGCCAAAGCTGTTCAGTAGTGCTTCCGGTGGTGCTTAACGTCGCCGGTTCGGTCAGCACGCCGCGAACCAGATTGACTCCGGCGATACGTGCGCCGAATCCGCTGCGGGGAGCCGCAAGAACCTGCGCCACCGTTCCGGATTCGGCGATCCGGCCTTCTTCCAGGACCAGCACCCGATCGGCCAGCCCGAGCACATCAAGCAGGTCATGGGTGATCAGGATGCTCGGGCGGGTCCTCGTTGCCGGATCGGACAGGACGTCACGCAGCACCGTGCGCACCGAGGCGGCGGCAGCCATGTCCAGACCGGCCAGCGGCTCATCGAGCAGCAGGACGTCGGGTTCGGCGGCCAATGCCCGGGCCAGCGCCACCCGCTGCGCCTGTCCACCGGACAACTCCGCCGGCCGACGGTCTGCCAGCGCGCCGACGCCCACCCGGTCAAGCCAGTGCTGAGCGCGTCGCTCCCGGGCCGCGAAGGCCACATTGCCGCCCACGCTCATATGCGGAAAGAGCATCGGGTCCTGCTGCAATAGTCCGACCCGCCGCTGGTGAACCGCCACGTTCACCCCCGCGGCGGTATCGGTCAAGGTCCGCTCCCCGACCCGCACCACGGCCCGGTCGGCGCGCAGGAGGCCGGCCACCACCGCCGCGATGGACGACTTGCCGGCCCCATTCGGGCCCACCACGGCCAGCACCTCCCCCGGACCGACACGGAACTCCGCCGCCACGCCTCTGGCCGTGACCGTCGCGGATACCTCGAGCTCAGCCACCACGGCTCCCAACGATGCGCCGTGAGCCCAGCCCGAGCACGATCACCGCCGCGACGGCGACGAGCAGCACCGACAGCGCCACCGCAGCGTCTGGATCGGCCTCGCGCTGCAGGTAGATCTCCAGTGGCATGGTGCGGGTCACGCCGGGCCGGGATCCGGCGAAGGTCAGCGTCGCCCCGAACTCTCCCAACGCGCGGGCGAAGGCCAGTACCGCGCCGGACAGCAGGCCCGGCCCGAGAAGTGGCAGCGTCACCCGCCACCAGACAGTCGAAGGCCGGGCACCCAGCGTGGCGGCCACCTGCTCATAGCCGCTCTCGGCGGTGCGCGCCGCCCCTTCCAGCGCGATGACCAGGAAAGGCAACGACACGAATGTCTGGGCAAGTACGACCGCGGTCGTGCTGAACGCGATCCGGATCCCGGCCGCCTCCAGATAGTGGCCCAACAAACCAAGTCGGCCGAACACGTACAGCAGCGCCAGACCGCCCACCACTGGCGGCAACACCAAGGGCAGCAGGACCAGCGAACGAAGCATCTGGACCGCGCGGCCGTGGTGGCGGGCCAGCACCAGCGCCAACGGCACGCCGAACAACAGACAGAGCAGGGTGCTTGCCGCCGCGGTCCGCAGGCTGAGCAGAAGCGCGGTCTGCGAGGCCGGAGCGGTGACCAGTGCCCCGAACCTCGGCCAGTCGGCTTTGACGGCCAGCGCGATCAACGGCAGGACGACGAACATCGCACCCGCCACGGCCGGCAGATACACCCAGCGCGGCAGAGCGGCCGACTGTGGCCCCGTCGACCTCATCAGCCGACCGTACCGTCGAGGAACATCCGCTCCGATGAGCGGCGATCAGCGACGGCTAGTGTCACCGACGTGAGCATCCGACTGGGCCTGCAGATCCCGAACTTCTCCTACGGAACACCGGTCGCCGAGTTGTTCCCCACCGTCGTCGCCCAGACCCGCGAGGCCGAGGCCGCCGGGTTCGATGCCGTCTTCGTGATGGACCACTTCTACCAACTGCCCATGCTGGGCTCCCCCGACCAGCCGATGCTGGAGGCCTACACCGCACTCGGCGCGCTGGCAGCCGCAACCGAAAGAGTTCTGCTGGGCACTCTGGTCACCGGAAACACCTACCGCAACCCCACACTGCTGGCCAAGATCATCACCACCCTCGACGTGATCAGCCAGGGCCGTGCGGTACTCGGTGTCGGCACTGGCTGGTTCGAACTCGAGCACACCCAACTGGGTTTCGAATTCGGCACGTTCACCGAGCGGTTCGCCAAGTTGGACGAGGCACTGAAGATCCTGCTGCCGATGATCGCCGGCGAGCGGGTGAGTTTCGACGGGCAGTACTACCGCACCGAGGAGGCGATGGCGGAACCCCGTTTCCGGGACCATATTCCGCTGATGATCGGTGGCAGCGGAGAGAAGAAGACCTTCGGAATGGCCGCCCGCTATTTCGACCACCTCAACATCATCGCCTCGTTCGCCGAGTTGCCCGGCAAGGTCGCCGCTTTGGCGCAGCGCTGTGAGGAGGCCGACCGTGACCCGGCCACCCTGGAGACCAGCGTGCTGCTGACCGCGGTGCCCGACCCCAAGTTCACCGAGGACATGGTTCCCCGCGCGATGCGTGGCCGGATGGTGGTGGGCAGCCCCGAGCAGATCGCGGAATCGGTGCAGACCAACGTCGTCGACGTCGGTATCGACGGGGTGATCCTCAATCTCCCCTCCTACGTTCCCGGTTCGATCACGAAGGTCGGGGAGGCGTTGCGGCCGGTCCTGGGAACCAGCCGACTAAACTAGTGCCGACAATCGGCGTTAACTCAGGAGCGAGAATGACCCACCCCGGCGCGACTCCGTCCGACAAGCACAAGGTCGTCATCATCGGCTCCGGCTTCGGCGGTCTGAATGCGGTCAAGAAGCTCAAGCGGGCCGACGTCGATATCAAGATGATCGCCAAGACCACCCACCACCTCTTTCAGCCGCTGCTCTACCAGGTGGCGACCGGCATCATCTCCGAGGGGGAGATCGCGCCGCTCACCCGGGTGATCCTGCGTAAGCACAAGAACTGCCAGGTGCTGCTCGGCGAGGTCACCTACGTCGACCTCGCGAACAAGACCGTCGACTCGGTGCTTCTCGGCCATACCTATCGCACCCCGTACGACTCACTGATCGTCGCCGCCGGCGCCGGCCAGTCGTACTTCGGCAACGATCACTTCGCCGAGTGGGCGCCGGGTATGAAGACCATCGACGACGCACTCGAACTGCGCGGCCGTATCCTCGGCGCGTTCGAGCAGGCCGAACGCTCCAGCGATCCGGAACGACGAGCCAAACTGCTCACGTTCGTGGTGGTGGGCGCCGGACCCACCGGTGTGGAGATGGCCGGCCAGATCGCCGAACTGGCCGACCACACCCTCAAGGGCGCTTTCCGCCACATCGACTCGACCAAGGCCCGCGTCATCCTGCTCGACGCCGCCTCCGCGGTGCTGCCGCCGATGGGCGAGAAACTCGGCCTCAAAGCCGCCGCGCGGCTTGAAAAACTCGGTGTCGAAATCCAATTGGGCGCCATGGTCACCAATGTCGACCGCAACGGAATCAACGTGAAGTACGGCGACGGGCGCGAAGAACGCATCGAGTGCCAGACCAAGGTGTGGTCCGCCGGGGTCGCGGCCAGTCCGCTGGGCAAACATATCGCCGATCAGTCCGGCGCCGAGGTCGACCGGGCCGGCCGAGTCAAGGTACTGCCTGACCTGACGGTGCCGGGCCACCCCGAAGTCTTCGTCGTCGGTGACATGGCGTTCGTCGAGGGCGTACCCGGCCAGGCACAAGGCGCGATCCAGGGCGCTCGCTACGCCGCGAAACTGATCAAGGCCGAGCTTCAGGGCGCCGACCCGGCAGCCCGCCAACCGTTCAAGTATTTCGACAAGGGCTCGATGGCAACAGTGTCGCGGTACTCCGCGGTGGTCCAGGTCGGCCCACTTGAGTTCGGCGGGTTCATCGGCTGGTTGTCATGGCTTTTCCTGCATCTGATCTACCTCGTCGGGTTCAAGGCGCGGCTCACCACCGCACTGTCGTGGGCCGGGACTTTCATCGGCAGCCACCGCGGGCAGCTCACCATCACCGAGCAGCAGGCCTACGCCCGAACCCGGATCGAACAGCTCGAGGAGATCGTCGAGAGGGTCGAGGACGTGCCAGTGATCACCGCCTCCCCCGACCCGCTCTATCAGAACCGCTGAGCGCTCGCCGGCGTATCTAGCTGCGGCCCGGCCGCAGTAGGCCATCAACCATGGTGAAACCCAACGAGCTGGTCTACCGGCTGCTGCAGCGGCTGCCCACCCGGATGCTGTCGCTGCGCACCATCGTGATCATGGCCGCACTCGCCGTCGTCATCCTGGTCCTCACCCTCGGCACCTGGGTCTGGGTCGGGGTCACCAACGACCAGTACAGCCAGCTGGACCGGAGACTGGACTCGGTCAGCAGCCTGGGCGACTTCAGCACATTGCTCTCCGAGCCATCGGCGTCCGACACCCCCAGCCCGGACGGAAACCTGGTTCGCACCGTCTGGGCCGGCTCGACCGCGGTGTCGATGCCCCCCAGCGTCGTGTTGCCGAAACTTGCCGACGGGTACGCCAACACCACGATCGACGGGGTCGAATACCGGGTCCGCACCTTCTCGGTGGGTGTCGCGTCCATCGCGCTCGGCGCGCCGGTGGCTGAAACTCAGCGGCGGATCGCCGAATTGCATTGGCGCGTAGTGGGAATCTGCGGCGGCGTGATCCTCGGCACCGTGGTGATCGGCTGGTTCTTCTCGCTGATCATGATCGATCCGTTCCGCCTGCTCGCGCAGCAGGCGCGGGCGATCAATGCACAGTCCAAACCCGAAGAGGTTCAGGTGCGCGGCGTGCGGGAAGCGGTCGAGATCGGCGAGGCCGTCGAAGGAATGCTGGCGCGAATCGGCGATGAACAGGCGAAAACCAGGGCCGCGCTGGAGTCGGCCCGAGATTTCGCCGCGGTGGCCTCCCATGAGCTGCGAACCCCGCTGACGGCAATGCGCACCAACCTCGAGGTGCTGTCGACCCTGGACCTCCCCGATGAGCAGCGCAAAGAGGTCATCGGTGACACCATGCGCACGCAGAGTCGAATCGAAGCCACCCTGAGCGCACTCGAGCGGCTAGCCCAGGGAGAGTTGACCACCGCCGACGACTTCGTCGCCTTCGATCTCACCGAACTGCTCGACCGTGCCGCGCACGACGCCGAGCGCACCTATCCGGATCTGCAGGTTTCGCTGGTGCAGTCACCCGCGGTACCGATGGCCGGCCTGCCGGCCGGGTTGCGTCTGGTGATCGACAACGCCATCGCCAACGCGGTGCGGCACGGAGGCGCCACCACTGTGCGGCTTGCTGCCCACAGCTCCCCCGCGGGGGTCGAGATCACCGTCGATGACAATGGCAGCGGCGTTCCGGAACATGAGCGCGTGGCGGTTTTCGAACGGTTCGCCCGCGGGTCGACTGCCAGCCGTTCCGGCTCCGGCCTCGGCCTGGCTCTGGTCGCCCAGCAGGCCGAACTCCACGGTGGCACAGCGGATTTGACCACCAGTCCGTTGGGCGGCGCGCGCCTTTCCCTGCGACTTGCCGGCAGTTCGGCCTAGGTCAGGGCTGGGCTTCCAGGTTCTGTAGCCGGACGTGCCCCCGGGCAACCAGCCGTTGCCGGTCGTCGCGGATGGTCACCAGCCACAACTGCTGACGGCGGCCGCGGTGCACCGGTTCGGATACCCCGTAGACGGTGCCCTCGGTGACCGCCCGTAGGAAATCGGTGTTGTTGTTGACCCCGACCACATTCCCGCCACCGTTGGCCGACAGCCATACGTAGGCCGAAACGCTGGCCAGCGACTCCACCATCGAGCACCAGACTCCGCCGTGCACGATGCCCATCGGTTGCAGCAACGTCGGGGAGACCGTCAACTCGGCCTTCACCCCGTCGGGCGTCACCTCGGTATAGGTCAATCCGATCTCGGCGTCGAAGGGGGCGGATAACTCGGGGTTGGCGCCGGCCTCTGGATCCACGCCTCAAGTGTCCACACCGGATCGCAGGCGAAACCGGCCGGGGGAACTTTTCGCCCTTCGGACGAGTTAGAACGCTGGATTCCCGGGTACGACGTTCGGTAGTACCGGGAGTACTCTCAACGGCGAGGAGACGACGAATACATGGCAAAGCTGACCGGTCTGGGAGACCTGGAACGCGCCGTCATGGACCATCTGTGGGCCGCCGACCAATCGCAGACCGTCCGCCAGGTCCATGAAGGCCTGCGCGCGCGCGACCTCGCCTACACCACGGTAATGACCGTTTTGCAACGCCTTGCCCGCAAAGGTCTGGTCGTGCAGATCCGGGATGATCGGGCACACCGCTACGCGGCGATGCACGGGCGCGACGAACTGGTCGCCGGCCTGATGGTGGATGCACTGGCGCAGGCCGCCGACTCCGATGACCGCCAGGCCGCCCTGGTCCACTTCGTGGAACGGGTGGGTGCCGACGAGGCCGACGCGCTGCGCCGAGCACTGGCCGACCTGGAGACCAAACACCGGATCTTGTAGCGGTCGGCGCATTCCGTGGGGGAGACTGTCAGGCGTGTCAGCGCTGGCCTTCACCCTCCTCGCGGTGGCGCTCGCCGGACCTGTCCCCGCCTTGCTGGCGCGGGCCGCCTGGCCGATGCGCGCACCGCGGGCCGCAGTTGCGCTGTGGCAGGCGATTGCACTGGCCGCGGTGCTGTCTGCATTCAGTGCGGGTCTGGCACTGGCGGTCGGCCTGTTCGTCCCGGACGCCGACGGCCGTCCGACCGCCGATATCGGTAAGCAGATCGCCGCACTGGGCTGGCCGGTGTGGCTGTCCTCGGTCATCGTCCTGGTCCTCACGCTGATCATCGGCGGCCGCCTCGTGGTGGCCGTCGTGGAAGTCGCTATCGGAACTCGCCGACGTCGCGCCCATCACCGGATGATGGTCGATCTTCTCGGGGAGTCGCGCCGCGAACTCGACGGCGTACGCGTGCTCGATGTGGCCGAGCCGCTGGCGTACTGCCTGCCCGGGATGCGCAGCCGCGTGGTGCTCAGCCGGGGCACCCTCGCGGCGCTGGATGCGCCCGAGCTGACCGCGATCCTGGGTCATGAGCGGGCACACCTGCGAGCCCGCCACGATCTGGTGCTGGAGGCGTTCATCGCAGTGCACACGGCATTCCCGCGATTCGTGCGCAGCGGAAGCGCCCTGAACGCGGTCCGGCTGCTCGTCGAACTGCTGGCCGACGACGCCGCGCTGCGCGCCGCGGGCCCGCGACCACTTGCCCGCGCCCTGGTCACCTGCGCGTGCGGGCCCACCCCGGCCGGGGCGCTGGCCGCGGGCGGCCCCACCACGGTGATCCGGGTACGCCGGCTGTCCGGGCCGCCCAACAGCCGGGCGGTAGCCCTTGCCGCCTACTGCGGAGCTGCCGCGGTACTGGTAATCCCCACCATCTCGGTGGCGGTTCCATGGCTGACCGAACTTCACCGGCTTTGGCCATAACAAGGCCATGACAAGAAAGGCGATCAAGTGAGCTCTACGCAGAAGGCGACCGCACAGATCGGCGTCACCGGCCTGGCGGTCATGGGCTCCAATATCGCCCGCAACTTCGCTCGCCACGGCTACACCGTGGCGTTGCATAACCGCTCGATCGCCCGCACCGACGCGCTGCTCGCCGAACACGGCGATGAGGGAAGCTTCGTGCGCTCGGAGAGTGTCGAGGAATTCCTCGCCGCTCTGGAGAGGCCACGTCGTGTGCTGATCATGGTGAAGGCCGGTGAGGCCACCGATGCGGTGATCAACGAGCTCGCCGACGCCATGGAGCCCGGCGACATCATCATCGATGGCGGTAATGCGCTCTACACCGACACCATCCGGCGTGAGAAGGCCATGGCCGACCGTGGACTGCATTTCGTCGGCGCGGGAATCTCCGGCGGCGAGGAGGGTGCGCTGAACGGTCCGTCGATCATGCCGGGCGGCCCCACGAAGTCCTACGAGTCCCTGGGTCCACTGCTGGAGGAGATCTCCGCACACGTCGACGGCGTGCCGTGCTGCACTCATATCGGACCCGACGGAGCCGGGCACTTCGTGAAGATGGTGCACAACGGCATCGAATACTCCGACATGCAGCTCATCGCAGAGGCCTACCAGTTGCTGCGCGACGGCCTGGGCCTGACCGCACCGCAGATCGCCGACGTCTTCACCGAGTGGAACTCCGGGGACTTGGACAGCTTCCTGGTCGAGATCACCGCCGAAGTGCTGCGACAGGTCGACGCCAAGACCGGAAAGCCGCTGGTGGATGTCATCGTCGATGAGGCCGAGCAGAAGGGCACCGGCCGCTGGACGGTCAAGTCGGCACTCGATCTCGGTGTGCCGGTCACCGGTATCGCCGAGGCGGTGTTCGCCCGCGCACTGTCCGGCTCGGTGCCCCAGCGCCAGGCAGTCGCCGGATTCGCCTCCGGCAAGCTGGGCCAAAAGCCAACGGAGGCAAAGCAATTCATCGAGGACGTCCGCCAGGCTCTGTACGCCTCGAAGATCATCGCCTACGCCCAGGGCTTCAATCAGATCCAGGCCGGATCCGACGAGTACAACTGGAATGTCAAACCCGGCGACCTGGCCACCATCTGGCGTGGCGGTTGCATCATCCGGGCCAAGTTCCTCAACCGGATCAAAGATGCCTTCGACGCCGATCCGGCGCTGCCGACGTTGATCGCCGATCCGTACTTCCGCAGCGCGATCGAGTCCAGCGTGGACGGCTGGCGTCGCGTAGTGGTGACCGCCACCGAGTTGGGTATTCCGATCCCCGGCTTCGCCTCCGCGCTGTCCTACTACGACGGTTTGCGTGCCGAACGACTGCCGGCTGCGCTGGTTCAGGGTCAGCGCGATTTCTTCGGTGCCCACACCTACGGCCGGATCGACGCCGACCCGGCGGCACGGTTCCACACCCAGTGGAGTGGCGACCACAGCGAGGTCGAGATCTGACGGTGCGTTTTCTTGACGGCCATCGGCCGGCCCATGACCTGACCTATAACGACGTCTTCGTCGTTCCGAACCGCTCAGATGTGACTTCCCGGTTCGACGTCGACCTGTCCACCACCGACGGCACCGGAACCACCATCCCGGTGGTGGTGGCCAATATGACGGCGGTGGCAGGCAGGCGGATGGCCGAGACGGTGGCCCGCCGCGGCGGCATCGTGGTACTCCCCCAGGACCTGCCCGCCGACGCGGTCCGGCAGACGGTGGACTTCGTCAAAAGCCGACACCTGGTGGCCGACACACCAGTCACCCTGGCCGCCGAGGACTCGGTATCCGACGCGGTGGCACTGATCCACAAACGCGCCCACGGCGCCGCGGTCGTCGTCGACGGGAATCGGCCGATCGGCCTGGTCACCGAGGCCGCCACCGCCGGGGTGGACCGGTTCGCGCGGGTTCGCGACGTCGCGATCGCCGAGTTCGTCACCGCCCCGTTGGACACCGACCCCCGCCAGGTATTCGAACTGCTCGACCGCAATCCGGTCGGCGTAGCGGTTCTCACCGCACCGGACGGCTCACTGGGCGGAGTGTTGACCCGCACCGGGGCGATTCGGGCGGGTATCTACTCCCCCGCTCTGGACGCTTCGGGCAGGCTTCGTGTCGCGGCGGCCGTCGGCATCAACGGCGACGTGGCGGCGAAAGCCCGCGCACTGGTCGATGCCGGAGTCGACGTCCTGGTCATCGACACTGCGCACGGTCACCAACTCAAGATGCTGGAGGCCATCAAGGCCGTCTCTGCACTGGATCTGGGTGTGCCGTTGGCCGCCGGCAACGTGGTGTCCGCCGAAGGCACCCGGGACCTGATCGCGGCGGGAGCGTCGATCGTCAAGGTGGGCGTCGGTCCGGGCGCGATGTGCACCACCCGGATGATGACCGGGGTTGGCCGCCCGCAGTTCTCCGCGGTCCTCGAATGCGCCTCGGCGGCAAGGGAATCCGGCGGGCACGTCTGGGCCGACGGCGGGGTCCGCCACCCCCGCGATGTGGCCCTGGCGCTCGCTGCCGGGGCCTCCAACGTGATGATCGGCTCGTGGTTCGCCGGCACCTACGAGTCCCCGGGAGACCTGATGTTCGACCGTGACGGCCAGCCGTTCAAGGAGAGCTACGGCATGGCCTCCAAACGTGCGGTCGCCGCGCGCACCGCCGGCGACGGCGCCTTCGACCGAGCCCGCAAGGCCCTGTTCGAGGAGGGCATTTCCAGCTCCCGGATGGCGCTGGACCCGGCCCGCGGCGGCGTCGAGGACCTGCTGGACCACATCACCTCCGGGGTGCGCAGCACCTGCACCTACGTAGGCGCGCACACGCTGGCCGAGCTGCATGAACAGGCGGTGCTGGGAGTCCAGTCCGCAGCCGGCTTCGCCGAGGGCCATCCGCTGCCGACAGGCTGGTGAGCGGAACTCGGATCGACCTAGCGGCTAACATAGGGCCGTCATGAGCGGCGAGGTGTCACAGACCAGGTGAGTGTCGTCTCCGTCCTACTGAGCTTGTTGGGTTTCGTCCTGCTGACCCTGGGTACCGCGGTCTTCGTGGCAGCGGAGTTCTCGCTGACCGCCCTGGAACGCAGCACTGTCGACGCCAACGCCCGCACCGGGGGCCCTCGCGACCGGATGGTGCAGCGGGCCCACCGCACCCTGTCGTTCCAGCTCTCCGGAGCCCAGGTCGGCATTTCGATCACCACGTTGGTAACCGGATACCTCGCCGAGCCGGTGATCGCCCGGCTGTTGGCCCCGGTGCTGGAGCGGCTGGGCGTGCCGGAGCGTTGGCTCGCGGGAACTGCGCTGATCGTGTCGCTGCTGATCGCGACCTCGGTGTCGATGGTGTTCGGCGAGTTGGTGGCCCAGTACCTGGCGATCGCGGTACCGCTGCAGACCGCCCGCATCGTGTCCGGCCCGCAGGTGCTCTTCTCCGCGGCGGTCACCCCGTTGATCCGGCTGACCAACGGGGTCGCCAACTGGATGCTGCGCCGTTTCGGTATCGAACCGGCCGACGAGCTGAGCTCGGCGCGCTCGCCGCAGGAACTCGCCTCCCTGGTGCGGACTTCGGCCAAACAGGGCTCGCTGGATCAGCCCACCGCTGACCTGGTGGATCGGTCCTTGCAATTCGGCGCCCGCAGCGCCGAGGAGTTCATGACCCCGCGGTCGAAGATCGAATCGCTGGAAACCGATGACACCGTCGCCGACCTCCTGGAGATGGTGCGCCAGACCGGCCACTCGCGCTTTCCCGTCACCCGGGGGGACCTCGACGAAACGATTGGCGTGGTGCACCTCAAACAGGTCTTCGAGATTCCACACGACAAGCGGAAGGACACCAAACTCGGTGCGCTGGCTGTCAGTGTGCCGGTGGTTCCCTCCACCCTTGACGGCGATGCGCTCAGCGAACAGATCCGCCGCAACGGTCTGCAGACCGCACTGGTGGCCGACGAATACGGTGGTATCGCCGGCATGGTGACGGTCGAGGATCTGATCGAGGAGATCGTCGGCGATATCCGCGACGAACACGACGCGTTCAACCCCGAAGTCGTGAAAATCACCGGAGGACATCGGGTCTCGGGGCTGCTGCGGGTCGACGAAGTCGCCGGGCAGACGGGGTTTCGCGCACCAGAAGGCGACTACGAGACAATCGGCGGAGTGGTGATGGCCGCGCTGGGCCACATCCCGACCGAGGGCGAGTCGTTGGAGCTCACCGGGTTCGATCCCGACGCCCTGGACCGCCCCCCGGTATGGCTGGCCCGGATCGCTCAGATGGACGGTCGCCGTATCGACAAGCTGGACCTGGTCCGGATCGATCGGCCGAACGGTGACGAGGGGCCGGCCTGATGGGTGACCTCTTCGGATTGCTGCTCACGGTGGTCCTGATCGCGGCCAACGCCTTTTTCGTCGGCGCCGAATTCGCCTTGATCTCGGCACGCCGCGACCGCCTGGAAGCCCTCGCCGAACAGGGCAAGCGCAGTGCCGTCGCGGTGATCCGAGCCGGCGAGAACCTCGCGGTGATGCTGGCCGGTGCCCAGTTGGGCATCACCATCGGCTCGATCATCCTGGGTCGGGTCGGCGAACCGGCGATCGCCCATCTGCTGTCACCGATGTTCGACCTGCTCGGGGTTCCCGACGCGGTGTTGCACACGGTGTCGTTCCTGGTGGCGATCACCGTCGTGGTGATCCTGCATGTACTGCTCGGCGAGATGGTGCCCAAGAACATCGCCCTGGCCGGGCCGGAGAAGGCCGCGATGCTGCTGGTGCCGCCCTATCTGTTGTGGGTCAAGGCCACCCGTCCCATCATCGCGATTTATGACTGGTGCGCCCGCACCGTTGTGCGGGCGATGGGAATCCAACCCAAAACCGAGTTGGAGACTGCCGTCTCGATGGTGGAACTGGCCGAGATGATCGCCCAGTCGCGGTCAGAGGGCCTGCTGGACCCCGAGGAGCACACTCGGCTGTCCCGGGCGCTGCAGATCCGTAATCGGGTAGCCGGCGATGTCGCCGTACCGCTGGCCCAAATCCGGGCGGTTCCGGCCGCCGCCGCCGAGACCGGGCCGACGGTGGCCGCCATCGAGCAGGTCCTGCGCGAAACCGGCTACTCCCGCTTCCCGGTGGTCGACGCGGACGGCAGATTCACCGGCTTCGTGCATATCAAGGACATCCTTGATCTGATCGACCATCCTGACGCGTCGGTCAGCGCCACAGCGGTCCGTCATCTGCCGAGACTGCCCGCGAGCATGCCGTTGCCGGAAACGTTGACCCGGATGCGCCAGGACAACAGCCACCTCGCCCTGCTGACCGAGGCCGACGGCACCGTCTGCGGCATGGTGACACTGGAGGATCTCGTCGAGGACCTGGTGGGGACGGTCCGCGACGGCACCCACCGTGGTTGAGTCCGACTGGCCGGAACGGGCTGCGGCCCATCACGTCCGCGTGGACGAGTTCACCGCAGAACATCGGGCGCGCGCCCGCAATGGCGAAAGCCATCCGGTATGGGACTTCCTGTTCACCTACTACAGCCTGCGCCCGCGTCAGCTTCGGGTGTGGCACCCCGGCTACGGCACGGTGCTGACCGGTCCCGGCGCGGAGGCCTACCTGGAGCGTCCCGGCTATATCGCGACACCTGACGGCGTCACCGTGGATGAGCAATACCTCCAGACGCGGCTTCCGACGGTGCGGTTCGTCGCCGGTCTGCTGCGGGCGACGGCGTCCCGTCCGGCGCGGTTCGGCTGCTTCGGCATGCATGAGTGGGCGATGGTGTACCGGGCCGGTGAGGTCCGGCACGCCGCAGTGCCGCTCCGGCTGGGCCCGGCCGGAACCGATGCCGTCGTCGAATCGATGCCACTGCGATGCAGCCATTTCGATGCTTTCCGGTTCTTCACCGCGCCGGCGGTGGCCCGCAACGAGGCCCGGCTCACCCGATCCGGGCAGGTCGACACCGAGCAGCCGGGCTGCCTGCACGTGACCATGGATCTGTACAAGTGGTGCTACAAACTGGGCCCGCTGGTGAACTCTGAACTGCTGATGGACTGCCTGGAACTGGCTGCCGCCGCCCGCGAGCTGGATATGCGGGCCAGCCCCTATGACCTGGCCGAATACGGGTTCGAGCCGGTAACGGTGGAAGAACCCGCTGGTCGCGCCGAGTACGTCCGCCGTCAGGGTCTGCTGATCGGCCGTGCCGCCCCATTGCGCGCGGCGCTGCTGGCTCGGTGCGAGCGTCTGCTCGGCGCGTCGGACCGGCGGATAGGATCACATGACTTTCCTTCAGGGAGGAACCAATGACCGATCGGGTCGTCGTGGGCGATTTGCGAGTGGCCAAGCCGCTCTACGACTTCATCACCAATGAGGCCCTGCCGGGCACCGGCGTCGATCCGGAGAGCTTCTGGGCGGGTGTCGACAAGGTGGTGGCAGACCTCACCCCGCGCAATGACGAACTGCTGGCCCGCCGGGACGATCTGCAGGCTCAGATCGACCGGTGGCACCGCCAGCGCGTCGTCGGCGGGTTCGAGGTGGCTGATTACAAGAGGTTCCTGACCGAGATCGGCTACCTGCAGCCCGAACCGGCGGAATTCACCATCACCACCTCCGGGGTGGACCCGGAAATCACCTCGACGGCCGGCCCGCAGCTGGTGGTGCCGATCCTCAACGCCCGGTTCGCCCTGAACGCCGCCAATGCCCGGTGGGGCTCTCTCTACGACGCCCTCTACGGCACCGATGTCATCAGCGAGGAAGGCGGCGCCGGGAGGGGCGGCAGCTACAACACCGTCCGCGGCGACAAAGTCATCGCCTACGCGCGCCGGTTCCTCGACGATGCGGTGCCACTGCTGGACGCCAGTTACCTCGACGTCGCCCGGTTCCTGGTCGAGGACGGCCGACTGGAAGTGGTGCTCGGCAACGACGACGTGACCGGCCTGGCCGACCCCGGCCAGTTCGCCGGCTACACCGGTGACCCGTCGACACCGGACTCGGTGCTGCTGGTCAACCACGGGCTGCACATCGAGATCCTCATCGACCGCAACTCCCCCATCGGGTCGACCGACCCCGCCGGCATCAAAGATGTCGTGCTGGAGTCGGCGGTCACCACCATCATGGATTTCGAAGACTCGGTGGCCGCCGTCGATGCCGACGACAAGGTGCTGGGCTACCGGAACTGGTTGGGCCTGAACAAGGGTGATCTCGCCGAAGAGGTCAGCAAGGGAGCCACGACGTTCACCCGCGTCCTCAACGGCGACCGCACCTACACCGCCGCCGGGGCGCCGGACGGCTCGCAGTTGACGCTGCCCGGCCGCAGCCTGCTGTTCGTCCGCAACGTGGGCCACCTGATGACCAACGACGCCATCGTCGACGGTGCGGGCCGGGAGATTCACGAGGGCATCCAGGACGCGCTGTTCACCAGCTTGATCGCCATGCACGGGCTGGACGGCCAGAACAGCCGCACCGGCTCCATCTACATCGTGAAGCCCAAGATGCACGGCCCGGACGAGGTCGCCTACACCTGCGAATTGTTCTCCCGGGTCGAAGACGTGCTCGGGCTGCCGCCGAACACCATCAAGGTCGGCATCATGGACGAGGAACGCCGCACCACACTGAACCTCACGGCGTGCGTCAAAGCAGCCGCCGACCGGGTGGTGTTCATCAACACCGGCTTCCTGGACCGCACCGGTGATGAGATCCATACCTCGATGGAAGCCGGACCGATGATCCGCAAGGGTGCGATGAAGACCCAGCCGTGGATCCTGGCCTACGAGGATCAGAACGTCGACGTCGGCCTGGCATGCGGATTCTCCGGGCGCGCCCAGATCGGCAAGGGCATGTGGGCGATGACCGATCTGATGGCCGAGATGGTCGAGCAGAAGATCGCCCAGCCGCGCGCCGGCGCGACCACCGCCTGGGTTCCGTCGCCGACCGCGGCGACCCTGCACGCCATGCACTACCACGACGTGGATGTCTATGCCGTGCAGCGTGAACTGGCCGGCCAGACCCGCAGCACCGTCGAACAACTGCTCACCGTTCCGTTGGCCGGCCGCGACATGGCCTGGCGGCCGGAGGAGATCCACGAAGAAGTCGACAACAACTGTCAGTCCATTCTGGGCTACGTTGTGCGCTGGATCGACGCCGGTGTGGGCTGCTCCAAGGTTCCCGATATCCACGACGTGGCCCTGATGGAGGACCGCGCCACCCTGCGCATCTCCAGCCAGTTGCTGGCCAACTGGCTGCGCCACGGCGTGATCACCTCCGACGACGTGAAGGCGAGCCTGCGGCGGATGGCCGCGGTGGTCGACGAGCAGAACTCCGCGGACCCGGAGTACCGGCCGATGGCCCCCGACCCGGAGGGCAGCATCGCATTCCAGGCGGCACAGGAGCTGATCCTCGCCGGCGCAGCGCAGCCCAGCGGTTACACCGAGCCGATCCTGCATCGACGCCGTCGCGAATACAAACAGAGCCTGGGTCTGTAGCTCCGATGGGTAGACACAGCGTCCCCTCCGAGGGCGAACCTTTCAGTGAGCCCGCGCGGCGCCGCCGAGCTGAGGGCGGCCGTCGCGGGGTGAGCCTGGGAGTGATCGCCGCACTGGTGAGCGTCGTGGTCCTGGTGGGCGGAATAATTCTGTGGCGGTTCTTCGGCCACAATCTGTCCCGACGGTCCGCCGACGCCGCAAATGAGTGTCTGCAAGGCACCGCGACCGTGGCGGTGGTCGCCGATCCCTCGATCGCAGCAGCCATCACCTCATTCGCTGATTCCTTCGACGCCGAGTCCAGTCCGGTGGGCGACAAATGCATCGATGTCGTTGTCACCCAGGCTGATTCGGATTCGGTGCTGAAGGGCCTCACCGGTGGCTGGTCCGCTGAACTCGGCGAACGTCCGGCCCTGTGGCTGCCGGCGAGTTCAGTTCAATCGGCGCGGCTGCAGGCCGCTGCCGGTAAGCAGGTCGTCAGTGACGCCCGAGCTCTGGTGACCTCACCGGTGGTGCTGGCAGTGCGTCCCGATCTGAAGGCGGCTCTGGGACAGGACGGGTGGGCCGCCCTCCCGGGCCTGCAGAACGACCCGGCCGGCCTCGATGCCCGCAACCTGGCGGGGTGGGGTCCGCTGCGCCTGGCGCTACCACCCGTCGGTTCGGCCGACGCCGCATTCCTGGCCACCGAAGCGGTCGCTGCGACCTCCGCACCGCCGGATGCCCCGCCCACCGCGGGTATCCCGGCAGCGAGCGCGCTGCTGAGCGGCCAGCCGCGGCTACCGGACAACACCCTCGACTCGGCCTGGGCCGCGTTGACCGCCCCCGGCCTTCCCGCCGCCGGTGCGGTGCATGCCGTGGCCATGACCGAACAGCAGTTGTACGCCCGGTCCACCGAAATGCCGAATGCAGCCGACACTGTCGCCGAGTGGATGCCGAGCGGACGCGCCGCGGTGGCCGACTACCCGACGGTACTGCTGGCCGGTCCGTGGCTGATCGAGGAACAGATCGCCGGCGCCAGTGAGTTCGCCCGGTTCCTGCGCAAGGACGACCAGTTGGCCGAGCTCGCCAAGGCCGGTTTCCGCGCCGAAGGTGTCAGCCCGGAGCCCAATGACGTCGTCGAGTTTCCGCCTATGGCCGCCGGGCTCGCCGCCACCGACGACGCGATGCGCGCTGCCGTCGCCGGGCTGGTGAGCCCGTCACCCGGTGGTACGACCACCGTGGTGCTCAACGAGGGTCTCACCGGCGAGGAGGGCGGCAAACCGCGTCTGTTCAACGTCATCGCCGCACTGCGTGATCGGATCACCGCACTGCCTCCGAACGCGGCTGTCGGGTTGTGGACCTTCAACAAGATCGACAGTACTGCCGCCGTACCCACCGGCCCGCTGTCCGATCCGGTGGGACCCGGGCCGCGTTCAGGCGCTATCACCGGGGTGCTGGATAGCACCACACCCACCAGTGGCGGTGGGCTTTCCTTCACCACACTGCGTGAGGCCTACCGGGATGCAGTCGCCAACTACGCACCCGGACAACAGAATTCGGTGCTGGTGATCACCCAGGGCCCGCACACCGACCAGAGCCTGGACGGCCAGGGTCTGCAGGACGTCATCAAGGGTCTGCAGGATCCGGCGCGACCGGTAGCGATCAACATCATCGACTTCGCCGGTGACCCTGATCGGCCGACCTGGGAAGCTCTGGCGACGCTGTCCGGCGGCAGGTATCAGGAGGTCCCGCGTTCGGACTCCCCCGACCTGGCCGGAGCGATCGCCCAGATGGTGTCCTAGCTCAGCAGACACTTCGCCGCAGCGGCGAACTCGCGCGGCATCTCGATCTGCGGGTAGTGGCCGATACCCGGCATCTCCATCACCTCGGCGGCGGGCCGCAATTGGCGCAGGCCGGCCAGCACCGAGGTGGTGGCGACCGGATCGCCGGTGGCCCACAGAAAGCTCAGCGGTTTGCGCCAGTCTCGTACGGCGCCGTGCCAACGCGAGGAGAACGCCGCGCGCTCACCCAGATAGGAGCTGAGCAGGTGGACGATGTGCTGACCGTCGTTATGGGCAAGGAGCGCCCATTGCGCCTCGGCCTCCTGTGCTGTCAGCGGATGCTCGGTGCTGAACAATTTCGCGAAGCCCCGCTGGAATCCGCGTTCATTGGTCAGCCGCGCAGCCAGCGGCCCCAGCCTGCCGCGCAGGATCTTCTGGATCGGGCGCAGACTGGCCCGGTCCAGGATCACACTGCCGTTGGTGAGCACGGCCTTGTGCAGATCGAACGACAGCGTCCCGTCGAGATCCCGGGCCATTAGTTCGGTGGCCACTGAGGTACCCATGTCGTGGGCGATCAGCACCACCGGTCCGGCGACCACATCTGCGGTGTGGTGGGCCACCACCTGTTCGACGATATCGGCCTGTTCCATCAGGCTGTAGCGATGTGGCCGGGGCTTGTCGGACAAGCCGAAGCCGAGAAAGTCCAGCGCCAGCCAGGCCTGACCGGCGAAGCGGTCGATCACGTCGCGGAAATCGTAGGAGCTGGAGGGAAATCCGTGCAGAAGCAGTACAGCGGGGCCGCTCCCGGGGGCCGAACGGACGAACACCGATCCGGCCGGCGTGGACAACATCCGCCCGCCGTCACGCCAGCGCCGAACCGACTCCGGCAGCGCGGTGCTCATCAGTTGTGGGCGAATGCTTCGACCGGCGGGCAGGAGCACACCAGGTTGCGGTCCCCGTAGGCACCGTCGATACGTCGCACCGGCGGCCACACCTTGGGCCGGACGCCCTTACCCAACGGGTAGGCGGCCTGCTCGCGGCTGTAGGGGTGTTCCCAGTTGTCGACCAGCAGGCACTCCGCGGTGTGCGGGGCATTGCGCAACGGGTTGTCCTCTGCCGGCCACGCCCCGGACCCGACTCTGTCGATCTCGGCGCGGATCGCGATCATCGCGTCGCAGAAGGCATCCACTTCAGCCAGGCTCTCGCTCTCGGTGGGCTCCACCATCAACGTTCCGGCCACCGGGAAGCTCATGGTGGGTGCGTGAAAACCGTAGTCCGCCAGGCGTTTTGCCACATCGTCGACGGTGACGCCGGTGGCCTTGGTGATCGGCCGCAGATCCAGGATGCATTCGTGCGCCACCATGCCGTTCTCGCCGGTGTAGAGCACCGGGAAGTACTCATCAAGACGTCGGGCGATGTAGTTGGCCGACGCGATGGCGACCAGCGATGCCTTTCGCAGCCCGGTCGCGCCCATCATCCGGATATAGGCCCAGGTGATCGGCAGGATCGACGCCGACCCGTAGGGCGCCGCCGAAACCGTGGCACCCTGCGGGAGTTCGGGGGCCAGCGGGTGGCCCGGCAGATGCGGCGCCAGGTGTGCCCGGACCGCGACAGGCCCGACACCCGGGCCGCCGCCGCCGTGCGGGATGCAGAACGTCTTGTGCAGGTTCAGGTGGCTAACGTCACCGCCGAACCTGCCGGGCCTCGCCAAGCCCACCAGTGCGTTGAGGTTGGCGCCGTCGACGTAGACCTGACCGCCCGCGTCATGGACGGCGGCGCAGATCTCGGCGATGTCGTGCTCGTAGACACCGTGTGTGGACGGGTAGGTGATCATCAGAGCGGCCAGCGAGTCGGCGTGCTCCTCGACCTTGGCCCTGAGTTCGTCGAGGTCGACGTCGCCGTTCTCCCGGCAGCCGACGACCACCACCCGCATACCGACCATGGCTGCCGAGGCGGCGTTCGTGCCGTGCGCACTCGAGGGGATCAAGCAGACGTCGCGATGCGAGTCCCCCCGTTGTGCGTGGTAGGCGTGGATCGCCAGCAGTCCGGCGTATTCACCCTGCGATCCGGCGTTGGGTTGGAATGAGATCGCGTCATAGCCGGTGATGCCGGTGAGCCACTGCTGCAGATCGGCGATCAACCGTCGCAGGCCAGACGCGTCGTCGGCCGGGGCGAACGGGTGCTGCCGACCGAACTCGGGCCAGGTGACCGACTCCATCTCGGCGGCCGCATTGAGTTTCATGGTGCAGGAACCCAGCGGGATCATCGTCCGGTCCAGTGCCAGGTCCTTATCGGCCAGCGACCGCAGGTACCGCATCATCGCAGTCTCCGTGCGGTAACGGTGGAACGCCGGGTGAGATAGGAATTCCGTTGTGCGACTGACAATCTCGGGTCCACCGAAGGATCCAACGACGGCCGCGCCGAACGACTCGAGAACCGCCGCGACATGCTCATCGGTGGTGGCCTCATCGCAGGAGACAGAGACGTGGTCAGCATCCGGACGCCAGATGTTGATACCGCGCTTGCGGGCGGCATCCTGGATGGCCACGGCCCGGCCGGGAACGTGGGCCAGCACCGTGTCGAAGAAGGAGTCGTGCACCACCTCGACGCCGACGGCGTTCAGACCGCCGGCCACCTTGCGGGCGTGGCCGTGTACCCGGCGAGCGATCGCCGCGAGTCCGTCGGGGCCGTGATAGCTGGCGTACATCGCCGCCATCACCGCCAGCAGCACCTGGGCGGTACAGATATTGGACGTCGCCTTGTCCCGGCGGATGTGCTGCTCGCGGGTTTGCAGCGACAGTCGGTACGCCGGAGCGCCGTCGGCGTCCTGGGAGACACCGACCAGACGTCCCGGCAGTTGGCGCGCGTGAGCGGTGTGGACGGCCAGGTACCCCGCATGGGGACCACCGAATCCCATTGGCACACCGAACCGCTGGGCGGTTCCGAAGGCAACGTCAGCGCCCACGTCACCGGGCGGAGCGACCAGGGTGCAGGCCAGCAGGTCGGCACCGAGGGCGACCAGCGCACCGCGTTCGTGGGCTTGCTCGACGAGCTTGGACCAGTCGGCAATCCTGCCGCTGGCGCCGGGCATCTGGACGATTACTCCGAAGAAGTCGCCGTCGGGCAGGCCCAGATGCAGGTCCGCGGTGACGATCTCGATGCCCAGCGGTTCGGCCCGGGTGGCCAGGATCGCCGCGGTCTGGGGGAACAGGTCGGAGTCGACAGCCAACCGGTTCGACGAGCCTCGGCTCGCCCGGTGCATGAGTGTCATCGCCTCGGCGGCCGCGGTGGCCTCATCGAGCATCGAGGCGTTGGCGATGTCCAGGCCGGTCAGGTCGGAGACCATCGTCTGGAAGTTCAGCAGCGCCTCGAGTCGGCCCTGGCTGATCTCCGGCTGGTAGGGGGTGTAGGCGGTGTACCAAGCCGGGTTCTCCATGATGTTGCGCAGCAGCACCGGTGGGGTCAGCGTGTCGTAGTAGCCCTGTCCGATCATCGAGACCGCGACGGTGTTGGCATCGGCCATCGCCCGCAATTCGGCCAGCGCCTGATGCTCGGTGGCCGCAGCCGGCAGCGACTCCAGGCCCGGGGCGACTCCGGAGTCCCCGAGGGAGTCGAGGATGCCGGCCGGCAGTGCCTTGACGGCCAACTCGTCGAGGGAGTCGACGCCGATCACGTCCAGCATGGCGGTCAGATCGCCGGAGTCGGGGCCGATGTGGCGGGTGGCGAAGTCGGTGGGGTCGGTCACTTCAGGCACTCCTAGCGGGCGGACGCAGTCGATGGACGTCCTCTCCCTCTGTCGCGGGTGCCTGAGAGATTCGGCGGCGAGCGCCTTTCCCCATGGGCGGGTGGCACGGCTTTACGGCCGGCCACCGCTTTCCAGAGGCATCGTGACCGCGCACGGTCCGGGGGCCTGAGAGGTTGACGGAGAGGTGTTGCTCCTTCGGCGTCCGCGGCTGGCTGCCGCGAAACTCTCCCGCGCGGGGTCGTTAATGCGTCTCCCAGTCTAGCCGTGGGCACAGGAGAAACGGAAAAACCGGCACCCTCGGGTCGGTGTCGGTCTTAAGATTTTTCAATCCTGTCGCAAGTAGCGCGACACCTGTTTGCCGGGAGGCATCCATGAGTGCAGAACCTATCCTCGGCCGGTTCACCGGTATCGCAGTAGCCCTCGGTATCGGCGTGGCGCTCGCCAACGGAGCAGCAGTGGCCGGCGCCGATAGGGGCGAGGGTTCGCCTTCCCGGGAGTCGGCGTCGGCGCGGTCAAGTAGCAGCGCCGATGCGGTTGCCGGACCCAAGCGCGCCGCGCGCGCGGCGGGGGTCACGAAGCCGGGGGTTGTGAAGCCGGCGGCCGCGACCGTGCGGGCAGGCACGGCCAGAGCGACAGCCGCCGCGCCGTCCGCGCTGACTCCGTCGGCGACGGCGCTCGCCCCGGATCCCAAAGCCACCGTGACGACCGAGTACGGCGAACTGGGCAAGTGGATGATCAATAAGAACGGCCAGGTCGCGGACTGGGTGGGGCTGCCGTATTGCGCCACCGACCCGTGCAAGACCCTCCAGGAACCCATCAACACGATCATCACCGTCGAGGCGCGCAGCAAGTTCGCCGCGGAGGCCAAGCTCAACCGGACTCTGCGCAAGGCGGGTTTCGCGCCGTCGTGCTGCAGCAGTGTTGGCTACAAGGGAATCGTCGGTGACGAGACGTCCCAGCAGATGCCGCGAGGTGGCATCCTCGGACTCGGCACCTTGGGCCCCGGGTTTATCGAGCGCGGGCTTCTGGGCCTCATCGCCGGAATCGGCCCCGCTTACCGCGATGCGCCGTTCTGGGCGGCCAACAGCCATTTGCGCACCTTCGGCGGCGTTTCCGACGGTAACGGCAGCTACGTGTTCACCGCATCGGTGAGCGAGGAGTACCTCACCAAGGACCCGGCGACCGGGAAGACGACCCACGGCTACGAATCCTTCAACCAGGCGCGGTCTGCGCTGCTCGCCGGCATGCAGAAGGCCGGTGCGACCAGCCAGGGATTGGTCGAGATGAACAACAAGATCCCTGCCCTGGACCCGACCTACTCCACCGGCGACCATGACGGGCTCGCACAGGTCATCGCGCTCAGCGGAATGGCGACGTTCGCCTGGCGTGCGCCGAATCCGGGATAGGCGGTTCGCTCAGCCGATTTTGCGGTCGCGGGTCTTACGCCGAGAGGCCAATTCGTCTTCGGGAGCGGGGATCGACTCACCACCGTCGGCGCGCTCACCCGGGAAGTCGGCGATCGCACCGGTCAACTCGCGCATGGCGCCGCTGACGGCGATGCCGAACACACCCTGCCCACCTTGCAGCAGGTCGACCACCTCTTCGGCGGAGGTGCACTCGTACACCGTGGTGCCGTCTGAAAACAGGGTGATGTTGGCCAGGTCCTGGACGCCGCGATGACGCAGGTGATCGACGGCGACCCGGATGTTTTGCAGCGAGATGCCGGTGTTGAGAAGCCGTTTGACGATCTTGAGAACCAGGATGTCCTTGAAGGAGTACAGCCGTTGGCTTCCGGAACCGGCGGCTCCGCGGATGGACGGGACCACCAGCGAGGTGCGCGCCCAGTAATCCAACTGGCGGTAGGTGATCCCGGCGATCTGGCAGGCGCTGGGCCCGCGGTAGCCAACCAATTCATCAGGCACCGAATCATCGGGGAACAGCCCACCCTGTACGGGAGGACTCACCGTCGCCATCACTGGCGCGGTCGGGGCAGCAAAATCGAGCTGTTCCTGACGTGGCTCGTCACCCACGATGATTCCTCTCGCCCATTCCAGCCAGTCCCCCGCCGGCCGCGTGGTGCTCGCAAGTGCACTGAGCATACGCCAGCCGACGGGCGGTTGTGGCTCCCGCCACAACCCAAGTCGCATCCGAAGTATGAGCAGGGCGGATCACACTCACCGCGTCGCGTTGGCGTGTCGGGACAGCCGTTGACACAGATGAGACTCATCCGTGATGTGCGGCCCGCTCAGCTGGCTTTGAAGTCGTCCGGGGAGATGCTGTCGAGGAACTCCTTGAACTTCTCGACCTCATCCTCACGAACTGTCCCGGTCGACTCTTCGTCGTTCTCGTCGGGGACGAGCAACCCCGCCTCGTCGAGGACCGCATCCTCGACGTGGATCGGTACGCCCATCCGCAACGCGATGGCCACCGAGTCCGACGGACGAGCCGAAACCCGGATCTCGTTGTCGAATATCAGGTCGGCGTAGAAGGTGCCTTCCTGGAGGTCGACGATGCGAACCTCTTTGAGCGAATGCCCAAGTGCGCCAATCACATCCCGGAACAGGTCATGGGTCAGCGGCCGGGCGGGCTCGACCCCCTGCTGTTCGAGGATGATCGCGTTGGCCTCGTTCGGGCCGATCCAGATCGGCAGGTAGCGATCGCCGGTGGCCTCGCGAAGCAGCAGGACCGGCTGATTGGCCGGTTGTTCGACACGAACCCCGACGACTCGTACCTCAGCCATCCGCGGACCTCCGCCCACTCATGTCCATCGCGTCCCTGACAGACACTCAGGAAGTCTAGTCCTGATTGCCCGACTTCTCCGCGGGACTTCCGTCCTCAGCGATCCAGTACGTCGCGGACCGCCGACTTGATCAATGAGGTGTGCAGCGTAATGGCCAGTGCCGCAACCTCACGGGCCAGATCGTCGGCCCGGTCGCGGGCACCGGTGCGGTCCGCCTTGCTCACCGGACCGGCGATCTGGGCGATCAGATCGGACTGCCGGTCGGCTGCCGACCGAAATGCGCGCAGGTGCCGGGGTTCCACGCCGTACTCGGCCAGTGCGGCCGCGCACTGGGCAATGGTCACCGCATGCTCGTCGAAAAAGCCCCCCGGGCCGGTGGTGATGATCCCAGCCCGGCACAGGGCGGTGATCAGCGCCGACGGCACATCGGATCGGGCGAGAAGATCCTCGCGGCTCAGCCGCACCGGCTTGGACGCGACCACCGCAGTGTCGGGGGCTCGGTCGTCACCGACCGGTACCAACCGGGGCGCCGGATACGGAGAGACCGGCAGTTCGCCGTCGGCCTGGGCGTCGAGTTGAGACTTGATGACCTTCAGCGGCAGGTACTGGTCGCGCTGCGCGGTCAGGATGAACCGCAGCCGGGCGCAGTCGTAGGCGGTGAACCTCCGGTAACCGGACGGACTGCGATCAGGGGTGACCAGGCCCTCGGACTCCAGGAACCGGATCTTGGAGATGGTCACATCGGGAAAATCCGGCCGCAGCAGATCCAGTACCGCGCCGATCGACATTCCGGCCGGTGCAGGACTATCGGGCGCGGTCACTAGCTGCCGGCACCACCTTCGCCGGCCGATCGCGGTCCCGTCAGAAACACCAGTCGGAACTTGCCGATCTGAACCTCGTCGCCGTTGGACAGGGCGGCCGAATCGACCGGCTCCCGGTTGACATAAGTCCCGTTGAGGCTGCCGACGTCGACCACCTGGAACTCGCCGCCCTCGGCGCGGAACTCCGCGTGCCGACGGCTGACCGTGACATCGTCGAGAAAGATGTCGGAGTCAGGGTGCCGGCCCGCCGACGTGGTCGGCTGGTCCAGCAGAAAACGCGAACCGGCGTTGGGGCCGCGCTTGACGACCAGCAGTGCCGAACCCGAGGGCAGACCCTCGACACCGGACACCGCCGACTCCGCGGCAGGGCCGGCCGGGGTGTCGAGGTCATTGAGGAAGTCGGCGCGAAACACCGAGGTCGTTTCGACGGTCAACTCGTCAGAGCCTTCCCCGATCCCCGACTGCCAGTCCTTCTGCGTCACTCGCACTCCTACTTTCAATAGCTGCCCAACTTTCAACAGCTGCGCAACCGCCTGAGTTGACCGTACCGGTCAGCGGCCGCCGCTGTCCCGACCACTGCAGGATCACCCGTTCGGCAGGCACCCTAACAACAAAATTCCAGCAGTCTTAGTCAGCTCAGCGTGGCCTGATAGGCCTCGGGATCCAACAGCCCCGCCCACCCCTGCTCGAGGGTTGCCGAATCGGTGCGCAGTTCCAGCAGCCAGCCTTGGCCGTAGGGGTCCGAATTGATCAACTGCGGACTGCCGTCGAGGTCGGTGTTGACCGCGACCACCGTCGCCGACACCGGGGCGTAGAGATCCGACACCGACTTGGTGGACTCCACCTCACCGAATGACTCACCCGCGGTGACCGTGGCGCCGACGTCGGGCAATTGAACGTAGACGACATCCCCCAGCGAGGACTGCGCGAAATCGGTGATGCCGACCCGAACGGTGTCCTCGCCGGTGCGGCGGATCCACTCGTGTTCGGCGGTATAACGCAGGTCGGCGGGAATGTCGCTCACGGTGCTCCTCTTGTCTGGCCGGGCGCGGCGCTCATCTGACCGGCTGAGCCTAGCTTCAGGCGGCGCTGTGGCGCATCTGTTCACCTGCGAGGCTGTTCAAACGCGGGGCAGCTGCTGAATCACCCTGCGAACCTGGATGAGGTACAGCACGGCCGACCACAGGTACATACCGGCCCCCCAGATCAAGAAGGCCCAGCCGATCGCCCCCACCACCCGGCTCCAGCCGGAATCCCACTGCCCCAACAGGATCAGCGGGAAGCCCGACATCAACGCGAAGGTCGCCGCCTTGCCGATGTAGGTGACCGGAAGTGCCGTCACCCCGCGGTTGCGTACCACCGGCAACATCGCGGCCAGCAGCAGGTCGCGGCCCAACAGCAACGCAACGAACCACCACGGCACCACACCGGCCAGCGCCAGCCCCAGCGGGACGGCCACCATGTACACCCGGTCCACCAACGGATCCAGTAACTCCCCCAGCCGAGACGACTGGTTGGCGACCAGGCGGGCGATCTTGCCGTCGGCCCAGTCCGAAACCCCGCTGAACATCAGGATGGCCACCGCCGGACCGTAGTGGTGCCGAGCCAGCAGCAGGTAGAGGAAGACCGGCACCAGTGCGAGCCGGACCACGCTGAGGACGTTGGGAATCGTCAGGACCCGGCCCTGAAGCACTAGCGGAACACTCCTGGGAGACTGAGCGCCGAAAGAGTGTCGTCCTGCATCGGGTTGTCGTGGACCATGTAGGTCCACGTCGACGTGGGGCGGGCCAGCTTCGACAGGTCAAGCCCGGGTTCGTTCTCGAGCACGTTGGCCGTCTCGAAGGTCTGCTGGGACGCCTCGATGGCATCGGCGGCCAGGTGGGTGAACGCATCGACGGCCATCCGATGGAATTCGTCGAGCGGGTTCTGCCGGCCCAGGGCACGCAGGTGGATGCTCTCCCGGATGTCGGAGAGGTAAGCCAGATGATCGGCCCAGCCACGATCCAGGTGGTAGAGCATGATGTTGCGGCAGATCCGCTCGAGATCCTCCTCGGGCTCGGGCAGCAGCTCCGACAGCTCGGCGTAACGGTCCGGTGAAAGCTCCTGCAGTTCCTCCCGCGCGGTCGCGGTGCTCAGCAGCGTATTGCGCCGCTCGACGATGATCGCCCGCTGCTGGGCGATGAGCTGGTTGTACCGCCAGGTGTTGGCATGCACGTCGAGCAGACGCCCCTCGGCGATCCGCTGGGCGTGGTCGAGCAGCTGAGTGGCTTTGGGGCTGGTGATACGCCCGGTCTCGTCACACTCGGTGGGCAGTTTGGGGTTCTCCAGATTGGCGACGACAACGTCGTCCTCCCAACTGGAGAAGAACACCGTCGACCCGGGGTCACCCTGCCGGCCGGAGCGCCCGCGCAACTGGTTGTCCAGCCGCTGGGTGTTGTGCCGCCCGGTGCCGATCACGTGCAGGCCGCCGAGTTCGGCGACCTCCCTTTTCTGCGCGGAGTCGTCGTCGGCGTCGGAACCGCCCAGCCGAATGTCGGTGCCGCGGCCGGCCATCTGGGTCGACACCGTCACCGCACCCAGCTTTCCGGCTTCGGCGATGACGCGCGCCTCCTCCTCGTCGTTCTTGGCGTTGAGCACCACCGCCGGCACTCCGCGGCGCACCAGGCGCTCGTGGAGATCTTCGGATTCAGCGACGTCCTGGGTTCCGACCAGGATCGGCTGTCCGGTGCTGTGCACCTCGATGATGTGGTCGACGACGGCGTCGTTCTTGGCGCCGGCGGTGATGTAGACCCGGTCGGGCTCATCCTCCCGACCGGTCGGGGTGTTGGGCGGGATCGGCGAGACACCGAGCTTGTAGAACTGCCGTAACTGCTCACCGGCGGCCAGCGCGGTACCGGTCATTCCGCACACCGTGGGATACCGGTTGACCAGCGCCTGCACCGTGATCGTGTCGAGTACCTCGCCGGTCTCGGTGGTCTCGATACCTTCCTTGACCTCGACGGCGGCCTGAAGGCCGTCGGGCCAACGCTGCAGGGCGGCGATCCGGCCGCGGGAGGCGTTGATCAGCTGAACGGCGCCATCTCGCACGATGTAATGCACATCGCGCTGCAGCAGCACGTGGGCGTGCAATGCGACATTGACTTCGGTCAGCGTGGTTCCGACGTGCTCCTCGGCGTACAGGTCGATTCCGCCGAGCGCCTTCTCCACTTTCTGAGCGCCGGCCTCGGTGAGGTGGACGTTGCGGTTGTCGGCGTCGGTGTCGTAATCCACCCCGGCGGTCAATTGGCCTACCAGCCGAACGATATGGACCTTGGGCGTCTCACGGTGCGTGGTGCCGGCCAGCACCAGGGGTACCAGAGCCTCATCGACGAGGACCGAGTCGGCCTCGTCGATCAGTGCGACGTCGGGGTTGGGTGAGACGAGATCGTCGACGTTGGTGACCAACTGATCGCGCAGCACGTCAAAGCCGATCTCGTTGACCGACGCGTAGGTGACGTTGCACCGGTAGGCCGCGCGGCGTTCCTCTCGGGTGGAATCCTCGGTGATCCACCCGACAGTCAGGCCGAGAGCCTCGATCAGCGGACCCATCCATTCGGCGTCGCGGCGGGCCAGGTAGTCGTTGATGGTCACCACGTGGACGCGCCGTCCGGCCAGAGCGTAACCGGCCGCGGCGATGGCACCGGACAGCGTCTTGCCTTCACCGGTGGCCATCTCGACGATGTCACCGGCCATCATCCGCAGCGCTCCGAGCAGCTGCACGTCGAACGGCCGCAGCCCGGTGGTGCGTTCGGCGGCCTCCCGGGCGATCGCCAGGAACTGCGGGAGGTCGGCGGAATCCGCCAGCTCCTGCAGTTCGAGGAGTTGCGCGGCCTTGGCCAGCTGCTCGTCATCGAGTCCGCGGGCCTTCTCATCGAAGGGCGCCGAGGCTTCCACCTCGGCCATGGTCTGGGCCTTGACCTTCTCGGTGGAGGCACCGAGCAGCCGCCAGAACCCGCGACTCACCCGACCTTGGCCGGGAGAGACGGTCTTGGGAGTATTCGAAGAACTTCTAGCCACCGCTCAACGGTACCGGCGGTTTACCGGCCTGCGTGTTAGGGCGGCGATCCGGCTTTCGGCAACAGGTCCCGGAGGTCGTCGGCCAACCCGGCGCCGCCGAGCGCGGCTCGGAATTCGTCGACGCGATGCGCAGCCTTGCCACCCACCTCTGCGAGCAGCCGGGATACCGCATCCGGAGCCGATACCGGGATGTCCCGCAGCCCTAGTCTCCGCATGTCTGCCAGGGCCGGCCACCGCCCCGTGACGACCGGTAATCCCAGCGCTGCCGCTTCCGCGGCGGGGACGCCCCAACCCTCCCACGCGGAGGTGAGTAACACCGCATCAGCGGCGGCATACATGTCGGCCCGGCTGCCGCAGTGACCCGGGTGAAAGATGTAGCGGCCCCGGCCCTCCAGAGGATCGCGGCCAGCGCCGGTCAGCCAGTACACCACTCGGCCATCCCACCGGCGGCAGACAGAGTCGGCGAATCTGGCAGCAACCTCCACCTGTTTGCGCCGATAGGGGGTAACCGGGTGCAGAAGCACCAGGTCGCGATCGGAAAAGCCGAAATCACGCCGACATGCCGACCGATCCCCGTCGAGCAGGGTGTCCAGTTCGAGGGTGTTGAACAGCACATTCGAGTGGATGCCGCGGCGCTGACGCAACTGCGCGCCGACATGTGAACTGATGGCGACGTGGCAGGCTCCGCGCGGGTTGAGGGGGAAGCGATCGTCGCGGCCTCGGGCGTGGTGATCCCAGTCTGGGTCGTGATGGCGGACCACCATCCGCATGCCGGCTTCTTCAAGCGCCGCGACAAGGCAGACCACGTTGGCGGTCGCTGTCGGAAGGGTTGCGATGTTATCCAGTACCGCACAGCCCCCACGCCCTCCGCCGGCCTTGAGCACTGCGGCGATTTCGGACTGGGTGAGGGCTGGTGCTTGACCGAAGCGGCCCGGGGCAAGCTCCGGACGCCACAGTGCGGGCAGCGTCAGCACAGCGGCGGCCCTGATCGGATTGTGGGAAAGCAGACGGCCGGCGGCGGCGGTCACCGTGTAACCGAGCCCGCCAAGAGCGTGGATCCATTTGGCCGCCTCGATGCTCACCCCGTCATAGCCCCCGAGTTGGTGGCTTATGTAGACGAGTCTCCGCTGCTGTGTCACAGTCAGGCCAGGTTTGATCGCCGCGGGTAGGCCGGGGTCCCCGGCCTCGAACGTCATCGCCCGAGCGTAGTCGGCGCTGAGGTAGCGTCACGGAACTGCCGTGCCGGTGAGGAGAGCGCGTTGGAGCCCATGGAACCCTACAAACCGTCGATGGACTGGGGACACGAGTTAGTCCCGTCACTGCTGTGGATCCTGCAGTACTGGGCTGTCGCCGGGGTCATCACGTTCCTCGTCCTGGTTCTGCTGGCCCGTTTCACCGTGTGGGGTCGGCAGTACTGGCGGATCACCGGCGATTACTTCACCGGGCGCGAGTCGGTGAAGGTCTGGATCTGGTTGGCCGTCCTGCTGCTCTCCGTGATGATCTCGGTCCGGATCAACGTGCTGCTCAGCTATTTCAGCAACGACCTCTACACCTCATTGCAGGTCGCCTTCCAGGCCGGAAGCGCCAACGAACCGGAAATCCGGGCCGAGGCGATCCACGGTTTCTGGGTCGCGTTGGGCATCTTCGGCATCCTGGCCACCATCTACATCAGCCAGGTGATGCTCGACATCTATCTGACCCAGCGGTTCATCATCCGATGGCGGACCTGGCTCACCTACCGCCTGACCGGCGACTGGCTCAGCGACCGCGCGTACTACCGCTGCCGGTTCACCGACTCCAACACCGACAACCCCGACCAACGTATTCAGCAGGACATCGACGTCTTCACCACCGGGGTGGGAAGCTCTCCCAACACCCCGACGGTGGGAACCGGCTCGATGCTCATTTTCGGGTCCGTCTCATCGGTCTGCACCGTCATCGCCTTCGTCCCGATCCTCTGGAACCTCTCCGGTCCGGTGACACTGTTCGGCTTCACCATGGAACGGGCGCTGTTCTGGATTGCGTTCATCTACGTGTTGTTCGCCACGGTGGTGGCGTTCTGGATCGGCCGGCCGCTGATTCGACTGAGCTTCCGCAACGAGTTGACCAACGCCGCTTTCCGGTACGCCCTGGTGCGGCTGCGGGACGCCGCCGAGGCGGTGGGCTTCTACCGCGGGGAGGCCACCGAACGCAGCATCCTCAAAACGCGATTCGACAACATCATCGCCAACTACCGGCGGTTCGTTCGGCGGACGCTCGGGTTCACCGGGTGGAACCTGACGATGAGCCAGATCATCACCCCACTGCCCCTCGTCGTCCAGGCTCCCCGGCTGTTCAAGGGCGAGATGGACTTCGGCGACGTGACCCAATCCGCCAGCGCGTTCTCCAATATCAGCGACTCGCTGTCGTTCTTTCGCAATGCCTACGACCAGTTCGCCGGCTACCGCGCCTCCATCATCCGTCTGCACGGACTGGTCGAGGCCAACGCCGATGCCACCGACATGCCGAGCTTGGAGACCCTGCCCAGTACCGACGGATCGGTGCAACTGAACCGCGTCGAGGTCCGCACGCCCGACGGGGGCCAACTGCTGGATCCCCTGGATCTGCGGCTGGAACCCGGCGACAGCATGGTGATCACCGGGCGCTCCGGCTCCGGCAAGACCACGCTGCTGCGAAGCCTGGCCCAGATGTGGCCGTACACAACGGGATCGGTGAGCCGCCCCCTCGACGGCCACGAGACGATGTTCCTCTCGCAGTTGCCGTATGTGCCGTTGGGCGACCTACGCACGGTGGTCTGCTACCCGGCACGATCCGGCGACATTCCCGACGAGGAGGTGCTGCGGGCGCTGTCGAAGGTGGCTCTGACGCATCTGAGCGGCCGACTCAACGACGAGCAGGACTGGGCCAAGGTGCTCTCCCCAGGCGAGCAGCAGCGGGTCGCCTTCGCCCGGATTCTGCTCAACCGCCCGAAGGTGGTGTTCCTCGACGAAGCCACCTCCGCCCTCGACGAGGGCCTCGAGTACGTGGTCTACGACCTGATCCGCACCGAACTGCCCGACACCATCGTGGTCAGCGTCAGTCACCGGCCGGCGGTGGACGACTACCACGAGCAGCACCTGGAACTGCTCGGCGACGGCGCCTGGCGGCTCGGCCGGATCAAGGGGGGCGAACCCGCACCGGTATGACGCCATTGGGTGACATGCTGTGCCGCGAGGCGGAGGTGAAAGCCGATGGACATGTACGAACCCTCGCTGGACTGGGCGAACGAGATCCCGCAGTCCCTGCTGTGGACCGGCAAGGCGTGGCTGATCACGGCGGTCGCGACGGTGATCGTGCTGGTGTGTCTGGCCCGCTACACCACCTGGGGCCGGCAGTTCTGGCGGGTGACCGGCGGCTACTTCCACGGGCCGGGCAGCCTCCGGGTGTGGGCATGGCTGGGTCTTCTGTTGTTCCTGACGCTGATCACGGTGCGGCTCAATGTGCTACTGAGCTATCAGGCCAACGACCTCTACTCCTCGCTGCAGGTGGCGTTCGAGGGAAACGGGGCCGGTGATACGGCGGTGCGTGACTCGGGCGTGCAGGGCTTCTGGACGGCCATCATCACCTTCGGCCTGATCGCCGCGCTGTACATCAGCCGCGAAATGCTCGACATCTATCTGACCCAGCACTTCATCATCCGCTGGCGGATCTGGCTGACCGACCGCCTCACCGCCGACTGGCTCGACGACGAGTCGTTCTACCGAGGCCGGTTTCTCGACCACCCGATCGATAACCCCGATCAGCGCATCCAACTCGACATCGACGCCTTCACGGCCGGCACCGGAACCGGTATCAACACCCCCACCGCCGGGACCACCACCACCCTGCTGTTCGGCGCGATCAACGCGATGGTCTCGGTGGTGGCTTTCACCCCGATCCTGTGGAACCTGTCCGGGCCGCTGACATTCTTCGGGATCACCCTGGACCACGCCCTGTTCTGGATCGCGCTGATCTACGTCTTCGCCACCACCGTCGTCGCGTTCTGGATCGGCCGCCCGCTGATCCGGTTCAGTTTCCGCAACGAACTGACCAACGCCGCCTTCCGGTACGCGCTGGTGCGGATGCGCGATGCGGCCGAGTCGATCAGCTTCTACCGCGGAGAGGAGGCCGAAAAGTCTGTTCTGCGATCGCGATTCGCGGCGATCATCTCCAACTATCGCGGTTATGTGGTGCGCACGCTTGGGCTGCTGGGCTGGAACCAATCGATCAATCAGATCATCAACCCGCTACCGCTGGTGGTTCAGGCGCAACGACTGTTCTCCGGCCAGATCAGCTTCGGCGATGTGACCCAGTCCGCCAGTGCCTTCAACAGCGTGCACGACTCGCTGTCGTTCTTCCGGGCCGTCTATGACTCCTTCGCCTCGTACCGGGCCACCATCATTCGACTCGACGGCCTGGTGGTCGCCGACGAACAGGCCCGCGATCTGCCTCGGCTGTCTGCCGAGCACAGCGACGACGGCTCACTGGAACTGCGGGACGTCAACGTCCGCGACCCGCACGGTGGACTCCTCTTAGGTGACCTGAACCTCAAGCTCGAGATCGGCGAATCGCTGGTGATCACCGGGCCTTCGGGGTGCGGACGGACCACTCTGCTGCGCAGCATCGCCCGACTGTGGCCTTTCGCCACCGGAACCGTCCGCAGGCCCGACGGCGACTCCGATGCGATGTTTTTGTCCCAGGTCCCGTACCTGCCACTGGGTGATCTGCGTGCGGTGCTGTCCTATCCCGACCGGGAGTGCACGGTGCCCGACGAGGAACTCGTGGCCGCCCTCGACTCGGTCGCACTCGGCCATCTGGCCACCCGGCTCAACGAGTCCCACGACTGGTCGAAATCGCTATCTCCCGGCGAGCAGCAGCGCATCGCGTTCGCCCGGGTTCTGCTGCAGAAGCCGAGACTGATCTTCCTCGACGAATCGACCTCGGCGATCGATGAGGGACAGGAGTTCGCGATCTACCGGATGCTCAACGAGCGACTGCCCGACAGCATCATGGTGTCGGTGACCCACCGCGGCACGGTCGAACAACACCACGACCATCGCCTGAGACTGCTCGGCGACGGACGGTGGGAGCTGGACCGGGACCGCAGATCGGCACGGGTCTGACGCGCTAAACCAGCTTCGCGACCGCAGCCGCGTGCACGCCGGCCCGACGGCCGAAGAAAGAACCGGAACCCAATTGCGTTCCGCTGGAGTACCCCTTGCCGTCCTGGGCGAGGTTGGAGGCGCAGGCGCCCGCCGCATACAAACCGGCGATCACCGTGCCGTCCTCGCCTAGCACCCGCCCGTCGACGTCGGTGGCCAACCCCCCGACGGTGAAGCCGGAGTACATCGCCTTGCCCAGCGACAGGTCGAAGGCCGCCCACGGTCCTTTGTCCTGTGCGGCAAGGAATTCCGGCTGTTTGTGAAAGTCGGGATCTTCTCCTCGAGCCGCGTGGGTGTTGTAGCGCTCCAGGCTGGCTACCAGCCTCCCCGCCGGGATACCGAGCGCGGACTCCATCTCCTCCACGGTCTCCCAGCCGTCGATGAACTTGATCAGCGGGAACTCCGGGCGCTGCAGGTGTTCCTCGTCGACGATCAGGTAGGCCACGCTGTCGGGTTGGTCCATCACGAAACCCGACGTGCGGGAATGGTAGGAATCCTCGGCGACGAACCGCTCGCCGAGTTTGTTGACGATGATCCCGGTGAGCAGTATCGCCGGCGGATAGGGCGGCGCCGTGATGAAGGCCTGATCCATGTGTTTGGTCGCACCACCGGCGGAGACACCCAGCCGAATCCCGAGACCGTCGTCATAGGTGTTGCCCAGGACGAAGGGTTTCTCGGCAAGTTTCGGCGTGTAGGCGGCGACCATGTCCTTGTTCATCACGAAACCGCCCGCGGCGATCACCACGGCGCGGGCGCGGATCGCCCCGGTCTCACCGAAGTGCTTCCACACCACCCCGGCCACCGCGCCGTCGTCGACGATCAGCTGCGTCGCACCGGTCTCGTAGCGGATCGCGACGCCGAGTTCGACGGCCCGCTTGAGCAGCAGGTCGATCACCATGGCCGCGCCCTGGGTGTCGCCCGGTACCGGGACCTTATGCCCGCGCGGTGCCGGCACCGCGAGATCCTTGAAGGGCCAGACCTTTTCGTTCCCGGTGTACATCAGCCCCTGGGTGCCGGGCTGGATCACCGCCTTCTCCGGGTAGTAGCTGCGCTCGAAGTGCACGCCGAGATCCTCGAGCCAATTGAAGTGCTCGACACTGTCCTCGCAGTAGGCCCGGATCTTGTCGTATTCGGGTTCACGGGACATCTCGACCAGGTACTTGTACATCTCCTCGGCGCTATCGGGATGACCGGTAGCCTGCTGGACCGCGGTGCCGCCGCCGAGATAGAAGTGACCGCCGGCCAGGGCGGTGGTGCCGCCGGCCACCCCGGCGCGTTCGAGAACCAGCACCCGGGCGCCGGCGGCCGCGGCCGATACGGCCGCACACCCGCCTGCGATTCCGAAGCCGATCACCAGGACGTCGACGTCGTCGGAGTAGTCACCGACCGCCGAGGCGTTGATGACCGCTGGAATATCGCGCCCGCTCACCCGTTGAGGATATCGGCTGACGAGAACGTGTTCTAGTTTCAGCCGGCGGCGACGCTGACGACCGCCGCGCCGCCGTCCTGCCGAACCTGTTCGCCGGTGGCCTTCCAGGACACCGCCGCCGGCAGTTGGCCCCAGGTGCTGTTGAACAGTCCGACGATCACCGCGGTGCCGTCCCCGGCCAGTGTGTAGACCGGCCCACCGGAGTCGCCGCGCTGACTGAGGACGCCATTGGCCATCGTGAACCAGCCGTTGTTGACCCGTTCGACGGTTCCGCAGGTCTCGCCGGTCACCACGCCGAAATGGCAGATCGGCTGGCCCGCGGCCAGTGCGGCGTTGGGATCGACCACCAATCGGCGTCCCCCGGGAAGCACAGGGTTGATGGTGACCTCTTTGGCCAGGCTGATGGTCTCGTAATCGGAGATCACCTGATCAGTCCGCACGACGGCCCCGTTCGGGGTGTTGTCACGAGCGGTGATGACAGTTCCGATGAACCGGCCGTTGCGGTCGGTCACCGTGCCGTTGCCGCGGCAGTGTCCGGCAGAGAAGCCGATACGGGAGACGGGGTCGATGAATCCCAGGGTGCACACGGTGGTGCCCTGCCGGATTTCCATGCCGGGAAAGACTTGAACATCTCCGTCGGCTGCGGCGGCCGGGGACAGAGCGGTCAGCACTGCCCCGGCCACCGCAGCGACGATGGGGACGGATCGAAGGAAACGGGTCACCATACACCTCGATCGGTCGGCGACCCGTCAACGACGCGGCCGCAATAGCGTGTCGACAGTGTTATCGGCCTGGTGGGCCAATCGTTACCGACTAGTTATCGCGGACCGTTCGCCGGTCACCGATCAGGGGATGGTGATGACCTGACCGACCTCGATGTGGTCCGGGTTGGCGATGTTGTTGGCCTGAGCCAGCTCCATATAACGGTTGCCATCACCGAGGTACTGCTTGGCGATGTTGAACAGCGTGTCACCCGCCGCCACGGTGTGCATCTTCTTCTCGACGGCCACCGGAGCGACCTCGACAACCTCTTCGGCGACCGGCGGCGGGGGGGCGTCGGTTTCGGTGCGCGACGACCATGCGACGCCGTCGGCCGAGTACAGCACGACATTGCGGTCGTCCTGGATGACGAGCTTGACGTCCTTCTTGCCCTTGGTGTCGGTGTGCCACTTCGGGGTGTCGCCGGCGTAGAGCACGAAGTTGCCGTCCGACTGCACGTCGGCGCGATCGATGCCCTGGTTTTCGGTGCCGGTGGCCCAGACGGCCTCCCCGCGCGCGGCCAGGACGAGGTTGCCGTCGTCCTGCAGCGTCAGGGTGTAAGCCCCATTGCTGGAAGTGAGCGAGGCGCCGCGGCCCAGCTGCTGTCCTGCGTTGAGTGTGTCTCCCACGCTTGTTTCCTCCTGTAGATACCGCCTTCTACTCGGCGGGCGTGGCCGAGCCTACTGGAAAAGTCCGGGTGGCAAACGGCGGCAGCTCTTTCAGGAATCGAACCCGAGGCCCAATCGGTCCAGGGTGCGCAGGAACAGGTTGCGCTGTCCGCCGCGGTGGTCGGCTCGGTCCAGCGACCACCGGGTTGCGTTGATTCCGACGCTGGCAAGCGGCTCGGGCGGGAACGGCAGCGGCTTCTTGCGGACCATTTCCAAGGTGGTCCGGTCGGTCTTGCGCCCGTCCAGCAGGTCCAGACAGACGTCCGCGGCGAAGCGGGTCGCTCCCACCCCCAGTCCGGTGAATCCGTTGACGTAGGCGATCCTGCCCTCGGCCGCCTGTCCCCAGTGCGCGCAGAACCTGCTGTTGGTGTCGATCGGGCCCGCCCATCGGTGGGTGAATGTGACATCCTCCAACTGCGGGAAGGTGATGAAGAAGTGGGCCGCCAATTTGCGGAACGATTCGGGACGGTCCTCGCGGCGGGGGTTCAGCCGCCGGCCGAAGTAGTACATCGCGTCGTAGCCGCCCCACACGATCCGGTTGTCCGCGGACAATCGGTAGTAGTGAAACTGGTTGCCGCTGTCTGAGATTCCTTGCCGGCCGCGCCATCCGATCCGGTCCAGTTGGGCGCTGCTGAGCGGTTCGGTAGCGAGCACATAGTCGTAGACCGGGATGGTGTAGAAGCGGTTGCGCCGCACCAGACTGGGAAAGACGTTGGTGGCCAGCACTACTCGTTGTGCTGTGATGGTTCCGCCTGATGTCACACACTCGATCGCGGCGGGACGAGCGTCGATCGCTGTAGCGGAGGTGTGCTCGTAGATCTGAACGCCCTTTTCGGTGCACGCTCGCGCCAGTTCGAGCACCAGGCGGGCCGGATCAACGATGGCGCAGGAGTCCGGGGAGAACAGTCCGGCCAGGTAGGTCGGCGAGTCGACGTGAGCCCGCACGGCATCGGCATCCAGGAAGCTGCCTTCACCGTCGTCAGCGGCATCACGCAGCCACTGCACCTGGTGCGGTTCGGTCGCGACCCCGAGCATGCCGGAGCGCTGCCAATTCACCCGCATGCCGTATGCCTCGATATCGGCCTGCATCCCGTCGAGATTGGCCATCCCCATGCGCTCGAGTGTGTCGAGATCATTCGGCCAGCGGGTTTTGCCGTTGTGCCGACCGTGGGTGAGGCTGGCGTCGACGAAGCCGCCGTTACGACCGGAGGCCGCCCAGCCCAGCCGTTCGGATTCGATGAGCATCACCCTCGCGCCGGGATTGCGCTCGATCGCATGCAAAGCCGTCCACAGCCCCGTGTAGCCGCCGCCCACCACCAGCAGATCACAGTGAGCCGGTCCGGCGAGTCGGGGAAAATCCGGGCGTGGACCCAGTACCGCGGGGTCAAGCCACATCGACCCGAGAACGGTCGGCGCGAGGGCGGCCGTGATCAGCCGTTCGTCGACCGCACGATCGAACACTGTCTGCAGAGTGGGCATGGTGTCTGTTCTACCCGCTACTTCGCGAAGCGCGCGAGTATCGGCCCGAGAACCGCCAGGATGAAGACATACGGCGTCGCGACGGCGCTCAGGGTCCCGACGCCGGTTCCGACCAGTCCGATGATCACCAGCGAGAATTCGCCTCGGGCGATCAGCGCGGCCCCGGCCCGGCGCTGACCGGGCCGCGCCGCCCCCTCGCGGCGGGCGGCGTAGGCACCGGTGACGATCTTGGTGACGGCGGTGACGGCGGCCAGTCCGATGGCGAACGGCAGCATCGGCAGCAGGTCGGCCGGCGCGACCGTCAAGCCGATCGCGACGAAGAACACCGCGGCGAACAGGTCGCGCAGCGGGCTGAGCACGGTGCGGGCCCGGTCCGCGGTCGGACCGGTCAGGGTCAACCCGACCAGGAAGGCACCCACCGCAGCCGAGGCGTGCAGGTGCTCGGCGACCGCCGCGACGATCAGCGTCAAGCCCAGGATTCTGAGTAGCAACTGCTCATCCTCGGGATGACCCAGCACCCGGCCCACATGGTGTCCCCAGCGGAGGGAGACCAGAAAAGCCAGCCCCAGCGCACCGAGTGCCACCGCCGTCCACAGCAGCGCCTCCAGGGCGGTTCCCCCGGAGGCCAGCACGGTGAGCACTGGAAGGTAGGCGGCCATGGCGAAGTCCTCCAGCACCAGGACCGACAGCACAGCGGGAGTCTCTCGGTTGCCGAGTCGGCCTAGGTCGCTGAGCAGTCGCGCGATGACACCCGAGGAGGAGATGTAGGTGATCCCCGCCAGCGCCAGGATGCCGACGGCATCGAGTCCCAGCAGCCATCCGGCCAGCGCCCCGGGGACGGCGTTGAGAACCAGGTCGACGCCGGCTGAGGGCAGGTGCCGGCGCAGCGACACCGAGAACTCGCCGATGGAGAACTCCAGGCCCAGGGTGAGTAGCAGCAGCACCACACCGATCGAGGCGCCGGTCTCGACGAACTCCGCGGCCGCGGTGACCGGGGCGATGCCCCCGGTGCCCAGGAACAGACCGGTCAGCAGATACAGCGGGATCGGCGAGAGACCGAATCGTCGTGCGGTCGAGCCCAGAACCGTGAGCACCACCAGGATGGCGCCGAGCTCGAACAGCAGCGGCGCCGAGACGGCCACCGGTTCAGCCCTGGTCGATGAGGTGCCGGACGGCGGCGATACCGTCGGCGGTTCCGATGACGACGAGGACGTCCCCGACTTTGAGCACCTCGTCGGGACCGGGCGAGGCCAGCACCTCGTCGCCTCGGACGATCGCGACGATCGACGCGCCGGTGCGGGTACGTGCCCGGGTCTCCCCCAGCGGACGGTCCGCGAAGGGCGACTGAATGCCTACGCCCACCTGACCGCCCTCAAGCCCGGGGATCTCCTTGGTCAAATCGGCGTAGCTCTCCACCATCCGGGGCGCACCGAGGATCTGCGCCAGTGCCTCGGCCTCGCGCTCCCGGAGCCGGAACAGCCGTTTGGCCCGGTCCGGGTCAGCCGGGGTGGTGCACAGGAAGACCTCGAAATCACCGCTGCGGTGGGCGATCACGCTGATGCGGTCTCCGTCGGAGTTGCTGAATTCGTAGCGCAGCCCCACACCGGGCAGCAGGGTCTCATTGACATCCACAGCAGTCATCTTCCCCGGGTGCCGACGGCTTGGTGTGCCGGTTGCCAACCGGGCGGGCCGAATATGTAGCCGAGCCTGTCGCGCCAACCGGACGCCGAACGCACATCGCGGGCGATCGCAACGTACTCGTGGGTCTCCAGGGTCCAGATGTTGAAGCTGTTCACCGGCTTGGTCAGCCCGTAGTGCGGCCGGAACAGTTCGGGCTGGAATGTTCCGAACAGCCGGTCCCAGATGATCAGGATGCCGCCGTAGTTGCGGTCCAGGTACTCCGGGTCGGTGCCGTGGTGGACCCGGTGGTGCGACGGGGTGTTGAACAGGTATTCGATCGGGCGCGGCAGTGTCCCGATCCGCTCGGTGTGGATCCAGAACTGATAGACCAGGCTGATCGAAAAGCTGGTGAACACCATCCACGGCGGAACGCCCAGGAGTGGCAACGGAATCCACATGATCAATTCGCCGCTGTTGTTCCACTTCTGCCGCAGCGCGGTGGCGAAGTTGAAGTACCGGCTGGAGTGGTGGGCCTGATGAGTGGCCCAGATCAGCCGGACCCGGTGGGCGATCCGGTGGTAGGCGTAGAACAGCACGTCGACGCCGACGAGCGCGATGACCCAGGTGTACCAGTCCCGGGGCGAGAGATGCCATGGTGCGACGTAGGCATAGAGGGCCGAGTACCCGAGCAGGCCGAGGAACTTCCAGACGCCCATCGACGCGACCGACACCAGACCCATCAGGATCGAGGCGCGCGCGTCCCGGGCCAGGTAGGAGCCGCGTTCCGGCCGCTCGCCGGTGCCCGGGTCTGCCGGATTCAAGTGCTCGAGTTTTCTGGCCGCGGTCCACTCGATGGCCAGTAACAGCAGAAAGAACGGGACGGCGAAGAGCACCGGATCACGCATCGGCGGCGGCAGGACAGACACCATGTCCGCAAGTCGATCCACCTGACACCTCCCGATCCGTGAGTTTAGTCGGACCGCACGATCGCTATCGTCGTCAACCATGCGGAGATGGGCGCTGCTGATTGGGGCGATCCTCACCGAGGTGACCGGAACCCTGGCACTGCGTGCCTTCCAGGATCAGCGGTGGTGGCTGGTCCTGGTGGTTGCCGGTTACACGTCGTCGTTCTATCTGCTCACCAAGGTGCTGCGAGCCGGGGTTCCGGTCGGCGTGGCCTACGGCATCTGGGGCGCGTGCGGCACCGCCATCACCGCCGTGCTGGCCACCCTGCTCTTCGACGACCCGTTCACACCGGCGATCGTGCTCGGTATCGGACTGATCATCGCCGGGGTGCTGATGGTGGAGTTCGGGTCGCATCCGGTGAAACCATGATGTGGCTGACGCTGGCCGGCGGGATCGTGCTGGAGGTGTTCTCCACGCTGGGGTTGCGCGCGTCGGACGGATTCCGGAAACGGGCGTGGATCGCCCCGGTCATCGTCGGTTATGTCGCCTCGTTCGCGTTGATCTCATGGACCCTGTCGTTGGGGATGCCGGTGGGGATCGCCTACGGCGTGTGGTCGGCAAGCGGCGTGGCACTGGTCGCACTGATGGGGAAAGTGCTGTTCGCCGAACCGCTGACGCCGATGATGCTGGGCGGCATCGGACTCATCATCGCCGGGGTTCTCACCATCGAACTATCCGGTGCCGCCGACTGACCTGGGCTTAGATGGGCTGTATGGCTGAACCGTCGTTGACCGCCCTGGCCGACCGGTTGGGGGTGGCGTGCGCCTACCACGACTGGACCGGGAACTTCCTGACCGTGGACCCGTCCACGGTGGTGGCGGTGCTGGCTGCACTGGGGGTGCGGGCTGATACCGAAGAAGCTTGCACTGCTTCACTTTTGGAGTTGGACCGGCAGCACTGGGCTCGGCCGCTGCCGCCGACGATCGTCACCCGCACAGGTCAGGAGACGTCATTCTGGGTGCACGTCACCCACGGCGAACCGGCGGATGTCTGGGTGCGACTAGAGGATGGCGCCGTCCACAGCGGCATTCGGCAGGCCGACAACTTCACTCCCCCGTTCGATCTCGACGGCCGCCTCGTCGGCGAAGCCACCTTCGTGCTCCCGGGCGACCTTCCACTGGGGTATCACCGCGTCCACCTGCGTTCAGGACACCAGGAATTCGATACCGCGCTGATCGTGACACCGTCCTGGCTGGGTATGCCGGCCAGGATGGGATCGCGGCGAACCTGGGGGCTGGCCACCCAGCTGTACAGCGTCCGGTCGCAAGGCTCCTGGGGTATCGGTGATTTGGCCGACCTCACCGACCTTGCGGTATGGGCGGGGTCGCAGCATGGCGCGGGTTTCGTCCTGGTCAACCCGTTGCACGCCGCCGCACCCACCGCACCGATGGAGCCGTCCCCCTATCTGCCGACCTCGCGCCGCTTCGTCAACCCGATCTATCTGCGGATCGAGGACATCCCCGAGTTCGCCTGGCTGCCCAAGCGCGGCCGGGTGCACAACCGCCGTAAAGCGGTGCAGTCGCGGGCGCAGAAGCACAGCGGTATCGACCGTGACGGGATCTGGGCGGCCAAGCGCGAGGCTCTGGATCTGGTGTACCGGGTTCCCCGGACCGCCGGCCGGCAGTTGGCATTCGAGGCCTACAAGCAACGTGAGGGCACCGCCCTGGACGATTTCGCCACCTGGTGCGCGATCGCCGAAAAGCACGGGGGCGATTGGCGGCGGTGGCCCGCGGAACTGGGACACCCGGCCAATGCGGCGGTCGCGGCGTTCGCCGACCGGCATCAACGCACGGTCGACTTCTATCGCTGGATGCAGTGGCAACTCGACGAGCAACTCGCCCACACGCAGTCGCAGGCGTTGCGCACCGGGATGCCGCTGGGCGTCATGCATGACCTGGCCGTCGGGGTGCACCCGAGCGGCGCCGACGCGTGGTCACTGCAGGACGTGCTGGCACTGGGCGTCACCGCGGGCGCCCCGCCCGATGAGTTCAACCAACTCGGGCAGGACTGGTCGCAGCCGCCGTGGCGGCCCGACCGGCTCGAAGAACTTGGCTACCAACCGTTTCGGGCACTCACCGCAGCGATACTTAGGCACGCCGGCGGGGTGCGCATCGACCATGTGATCGGACTGTTCCGGCTGTGGTGGATTCCCGACGGCGCCCCGCCCACCGCAGGTACCTACGTCCGGTACAACCACGACGCCATGATCGGCATCGTCGCCCTGGAAGCACATCGGGCCGGGGCGGTGGTGGTCGGTGAGGATCTGGGCACCGTGCAACCGTGGGTACGGGACTATCTGCGCGACCGCGGCGTGTTGGGAACCTCGATCCTCTGGTTCGAGATGGACGCCGGCAGTCGCGGACCGCTGGCCGCTGAGCACTGGCGGGAACTGTGCCTGTCGTCGGTGACCACCCACGACCTGCCGCCGACCCCGGGCTATCTGGATGGCGAACATGTGCGGCTTCGTGGTGAATTGGGCCTTCTGACCCGCCCGGCCGAGGAGGAACTGGCCGATGACCGCGCCCAGCAGGCGGCCTGGATGGACGAACTGCGCCGGGTCGGTCTGCTGGGCGGCGAGGCCGACGAGGAGGACGTGATCATCGGCCTGTACCGGTATCTGGGCCGGACCCGCTCCCGACTGCTGGCACTGGCCCTGACCGACGCGGTCGGGGAACGCCGCACCCAGAATCAGCCGGGTACCACCGACGAGTATCCGAACTGGCGGGTGCCGCTGGCCGGGCCGGATGGGCGACAACTGTTCCTGGAGGACGTGTTCACCGACCGGCGCGCCGCGGCACTGGCCGATGCGCTGCGCGCGGCGACCGAGCCCGGATCCGACTGACAGGTGCCCGTTCTCAGCGCGGGACTGCTGCTGCACCGACGCGTCGGTGAGGTCACCGAGGTTCTCATCGGACATCCCGGCGGCCCGTTCTGGGCCCGCAAGGATGACGGCGCCTGGTCGATTCCCAAGGGCGAGTACGACGCGCGCGAGGACCCGTGGGAGGCGGCTCAGCGCGAGTTCGCCGAGGAACTCGGATGCCCTGCCCCGGATGGTCCGCGCCTGGACCTCGGGACGGTCAAGCAGCCCAGCGGCAAGATGCTGACCGTGTTCGCGGTCGACGCGGATCTCGAGATCGGCGGCTTCGCGAGCAACACCTTCACCCTCGAATGGCCGAAAGGCTCAGGGCGGCTTCAGGAATTCCCGGAATTGGACCGGGTCGCCTGGTTAGCGATACCCGAGGCGAGCATCAAGCTGTTGAAGGGCCACCGGGTGTTCCTGACGCGGTTGGCTGCAGCCGGGTAGACGATCGCCTGAGGGGACAACGCTACGAGACAAGACCTTGCGCAGCGATGTCGGCCAGAGCTTCCCGGGCCGCCCTGCGGCGCATCTCGATCGCATCGCCGATCTGCCGGGCAAGCCGATGATCCTTCTCCACAATGGCGTTCATCGCGTGCCGCGACACCGCCACGAGTGTGGTGTCGGTCAGTGCGATCACTCCGGTGATCATCCGCTGGCGGGTCAGCGACGTCCCGCCGATGTAATCGCCCACCCCGAGTCGGCCCAGCGAGATACGGCCGCCGCCGGGTGTCGCGGCAAACATGCCGACCTCACCCTCGGTGATGAAACCCATGGCCTCGGGAATGCTGTTGACCTGCTGGATGATCTCCCCCTCAGCGAAGGGAAGCACCTTCGCATCGGCGAGCATCGCCGCCGCTGCCTCCGGACCGAGGCCGAGACCGGCCGCGATCGAACCAACGCGTTCGGCGAGGTAGGCGCCTTTGCGCCCGGTGCCGGATTTGACGTTGTCCAGATGCAGACCCGACCGCTGAGCGGCATACCAGACCCGCTGCTGAAGTAGCGAAACCGTGCCGTCCGCCTCCGCCGGCGACGCAACCGGGACCATCACCCGGTAACTGACCATCCCCGGGTGCACGGCATGCGCGCCCAACGGAGTCACCGAGGCCTTGGCGTCGGCGAACTTCGCCGGCGCTGCGTCGGCCACCGCCAGCAGGGTCGACTTGATCAGCCCGGGCGGATCCCCCGCGGCGAAGCTGAACGTCGCCTTCGCTTTGAAGTAGGGCGCGGTGGTGCGGCTCAGGTTGACGAAGGCATCTCCGGCGAGAGCGGCGTTCGGGATGATTTGCAGCCCGTTCTCGGTGTCGATGTGTACTGCGCGCCAGTTCACCTCGGCGACCCGGCCCTTACCGAACTTGGTATCCAGGTGGTCACCGATCCGGAACGGCTGCTCGAAGAGCAGCAACAGCCCGGAGATGACCGGGCCGACCGCGTTCTGGACAGCCAGGCCTATGACGATCGAGGTCACACCGACCGCGGTGATCAACCCGCCGATATTGGCGCCCCAGACCCACGACAGCAGCAGGCCGATCCCGATGATGATCAGGACCAGCCGACCGAGGTCGATGAAGATCCCAGGCAGCCGGCTACGCCAGCTACCTGCGGTCGCCGCACCGAACAACGCCGCGTTAGCACCCGACAACAGCACCAGCATGATGACGAAACCCACCACTGTGGCGGCGATCTTCGCCCAGGTCGCGTGCTCGATACCTTCCTGGCCACCATGGTTGAGCTGGTCGATGAGCAGGTAGACCGCCGCGGCCGGAAGAAGCCAGTTCCTCAGCAGGCCAATCGGTTTGGCATAGGCGCTGCCCCGGCGCGTCAGCACCCCCTGTACCTCGTTGAGGATCAGCAGGGCCAGCGGCAGGCCGACCACCACGGCCAGCGCCGGCCAGAACCACGGTTGCGTCGTCAATGAGCTCATGCTTAAACCGACTGCCGCGTTCCGACGTCAAGCATCCACACCGTCTCGGTGCCGGCGGCGCCGGTGATGGTGCCGGCCTCGGAGAACGGGTAGATGCCCACCACCGAGTCATGCACACGATCGCTGATGAAGATGCCTGGGGATCGGGTGGCGGCATGGACCCGGTGTGCCAGATCCACCGCCTCACCCCACAACGCGTAGACGGTGGACCGCTCGCCGACCAGACCGCTGGTGACCGGGCCGCTGTCGATCCCGATGCGTATCGACAGTTGCGCGCCGTGCTGGTCGTTGAAGCGCTGGAGGATCTCTACGAGGTCCTTGGCGAAGGCGATCGTGCGACTGGCGTGGTCGACCCGGGGCACCACCAGCCCGCAGGTGGCCAGCAGTCCGTTGTCCTGCATGCTGCGCACCCGCTCGACGCCATGCCGTTCGGCGGCGCCGTCAAAGGCCTCGACCAGCGAGTTGAGCATGGTGACCGACTGCTCGGTGGGCATGGACCGGGAGAAGTCATCGAAGCCGAGCAACTGCGCGTAGATCACCGAGACGTCGCGATGCTGAGTACTGATGTTCTCCTCGCCCTCGCGGTAGCGGCGCGCCACCGTCTCGGGCATCAAGCTGTTCAGCAGTTCGTCGTTCTCCTGGCGCTGGGCGTCGATGAGCTGCTGCTTGGTCTGCAGGCTGGCGCTCAGGTCGTTGAATGAGGACGCGAGTTCTCCGATCTCGTCGCGTGAGGTCACCGGAACACGGACGCCGAGTTCCCCACCCTTAACCCGTTCGATCGCCGCCGCGAGCTGCTTCACCGGCCTGGTCAGGATGCGGGCGAAGAGGAGAGCCAAGAGACACACCACCAACACGATCGCCCCGGTGGAGAGGGCGATATTGCGGGCGAATCTGGACACGGGGGCCAACGCCTCGCTCTCGTGGATCCTGGCGATGATGGCGTAGCGCAGGCCGGGAAGGTTCAGCGGCCCGTAGGCGGACAGCACTTTGACATTCCGGCCCAGGTAGTTGTCTCCGGTGCGCACTCCGGTATTCCCGCTGAGCGCCTCGCTGACCGATGTGCTGTCGCCCATCGACTGCAGCAATACGGTGTCTTCGGAAGCGAGTTCCCGCTTGATGATGTCTTCCGGAGTGCCGTGCTCGGCCGCTTCTCGGGCAAATCGCTCCGGGTCCTCGAGCAGGAGTCGGGACACCGAGCGCATCGTTTTGTCCGGTCCTACGAGATACGTCTCACCGGTCTTTCCCAGCCCGTCGCGTTCCCAGCCGCGGTCGCCGGTCATCACGTTGTCCAGGGCCTCCGACGAGAGCTGCATTGCCAGAACGCCGTAGATGCCGCCGCCGTCACCGACAGGGGTAAGGATCCACGGTGTCGGTAGTCCATAGGCTGGGGCGTACTCCTCGAAGTCGGTCAGCACAATCTCGTCCACCGATGTCGCCTGCATGACCTTGCGGAAACCCTCGGCCAGTTTGGTGGTCTTAAACGGGCCGCTGTTGACGTTGGCACCAAAATCGGTCTGCTTCAGTGTCGAGTACACGACGTTGCCGTCGGTGTCGATCAGCAGGGCGTCGTCGAAGGGGAAACGGCTGGCGAAGTCACTGAAAAACGGTTGGTAGCGCTCGTTGAACTTGGTCCAGGCACTCGGGTCACCGGCGTTCATGATCTTCGCCGAAGCGGCGAAGTCGCCCTTGGCTGGCACCGTGTAGAGGCTCTGCAGGTAGGTCTGGGCGTTGGACGTCGGACGGTACAGCGCCCCGTCGACCTTCTGACCGCTGTATTTCTCCAGCGCCGGATCGAATACTCCCGTGTAGTAGTTGTCCACCGCCTCCTTGGCGCCGGGCGGCAACGGGGTCTTCTGCAACTCGGCGAACGCCCCGGTGAAGTCCTTCATCGCCGTGATCGCCGCGTTGGAATGGGTGAGCACCGTCGCGGCATTGCTCAGGCTGGTGTAGAAAGTGGTGACTTCGCGGGCGCGCGATTCCCGCAGCTGGGTGAGCCGCTGGTACTCGGCATCACGCAGTGAGTTGGTGCCGGAGATGTATCCGATGATTCCCGCGATGAGCACCGACAGCACACTTACCGCCAGCAGCATGATCAGCAACTTGGACTGAAATCCCAGCGAACGCAGGCCACGCAACTCGGGCATTCGGACCACGAAAAGTCCCCCATCTCAAGGTTGACGACGGCCGGATCGTAGCGCAGAAGTCCGACTTTTCGGACCGATAGCATCGATGCGGTGGCAGCCTCGCGAACCGATCCGGACACCCCACTGTGGCTCTTCGCCGATCAACTCGGCCCGCGGGTCTACGACGGTGACCACGCCCACCGGCCGGTGCTGCTGGTCGAGGCGGACTCGGCGCTGCGGCGGAGACGGTTTCACCGCCAGAAACTGCACCTGGTCGTCTCCGCACTGCGTCACGCCGACGCGGAACTAGGTGACCGCTCCACCCTGATCCGCGCCGCGACCTATCGGGAGGCGTTGCGCAGCTACGGCCGCCCGGTCCTGGTGCACGAACCCACCTCATACGCCGCGGAAGAGTTCGTCCACCGATTACGCCAGGACGGACTGGTCGCCGATATCCTGCCCACGCCGACCTTCGCTTTGTCCCGGGCCGAGTTTCAACAGTGGGCCATCGGGAAAGACGGCAAGCCCCGCACCAGGTTCCGGATGGAGGACTTCTACCGCGAGCAGCGGCGCCGCTTCGAGGTGCTGATGGACGCCGACCAGCCGGTGGGCGGCCGGTGGAACTTCGACACCGACAATCGGGAGCCGCCGCCCAAGGGGAGCCGGGTGTTGGACGTCGAGCCGCCGTACCGGCCCGACGAGGACGAGATCGATGCGCAGGTTCGCCGAGACCTCGACGAGATGGGGCTTCCGACCGTCGGTGTGGACGGGCCGCGGCTGTTCGCGGTGACGCCCGCCGAGGCGCAGCGCGCCCTGCAGCACTTCATCGACCGCCGGCTGGGTGCGTTCGGCCGCTACGAGGACGCGATGCTCAGCGAGGACTGGGCCATGTCACATTCCCTGCTGTCGGTACCACTGAATCTCGGTGTGCTGCATCCGCTGGATGCGGTGCACGCGGCGGAGCAGGCCTACCGGAACGGCGCGGCACCGCTGGCTGCCGTCGAGGGATTCATCCGCCAGATTCTCGGCTGGCGGGAATACATGTGGCAGCTCTACTGGCATTTCGGTCCGGAATACCTCGACAACAACCAGCTCGGCGCCCACACCGAACTGCCGGACTGGTGGACCGGACTGGACGCCGACGCGGTCAGTGCCGAATGCCTGCGCCAGGCACTGGCGGGGGTCCGCGACCGAGGCTGGGCTCATCACATCCAGCGGCTGATGGTCCTGGGCAGTCACGCCCTTCAACGCGGATATGACCCCCGCGCTCTGTCCGAGTGGTTCTCCACCGCCTTCGTCGACGGCTTCGGATGGGTGATGCCGACCAACGTCATCGGCATGAGCCAGCACGCCGATGGCGGGAAGGTGGCCACCAAGCCGTACACCTCCGGCGGCGCCTACATCAACAAGATGAGCGACCACTGCGGCAACTGCCGGTTCGACCCGAAGAAGCGACTCGGTGCGGACGCCTGTCCGTTCACGGCGGGCTATTGGGCCTTCACCCACCGCCACGCCGATCTGCTCGCGGGGAATATGCGGACCGCCCGAGCCGTATCGTCGATGAAGCGTCTCGCCGATCTCGACGCGGTGCTGGAGCAGGAACGGCATCGGCAGTCCTACTGAAACGACCCGCTCAGCACCCCGCGGTGAAACATCACCGCAGCTGCCGGCGATACACCGTTGAAGTATGTTCGAACCAGTACAGGAAGGTTTCGACGTGCGGAAACTCATGCTCGCCGCCGGCAGAGCGGCAACCGCCGCCGCGGCGGCGACGGCTTTGGGCCTGGGCATGGGTCTGGGGGTCGGTACCGGCCAGGCCGCCCCGGGAGACACCAACACCACCCTCAATGTGGTCGGCGAACCCTACGCGAAGGCGGTGGCGATCCTGCGCGCCCAAGGGGTGAAGGCAAGCTTCGGTGGAGCGGTCGGCAGCGACGTACCGCAGGCCCAATGCATCGTGAGTAGCCAAAAGGTGCTCAGCGCCTCCCAAAAGATGCTGTTGAACCTGGACTGCACCGCAGAAGCCCAACCCGAGGCGCCGGCCACGTCGGGGACTTCGGGCACATCGGGGACTTCAGGGACGTCAGGCGCTTCGACCGCCGACACCGCCCGGCCCACCCCCGGAGCGCCCGGAGTGGTGACCGTAGCGCCGAAACCGGTCGGCTGAACCTCCCCGGGAGCGCATTCGGCCCCGGTTAGACTCAGAGCATGCTGCGGCCACGCCGTTTCACCAGGGAAGTCGACCCGGGCCCGGTCCAGATCCAGGCCCGTAACGTCGAGTTCGACGCGTCGGACTCTCCGTTGCACTGGATCCCCGATCACCCGGTGGCCTCCCATATGGTGAGCCTGCTCAATGTGGTGCTGCCAGCGGCCGAGCGGTGGTTCGTGACCACCTACAACGAGGCCCTTCCCCTGGTCAAAGACGAGCGACTGGCCGAGGACATGCGGGGCTTCATCGGCCAAGAAGCCGTCCACGCCGAAGCCCACGAACGGATGCTGCACCAGTTCATGGAGGCCCGCGGGGTCAATCCCCAGCCGATCCTCACCCAGGTCGACTACGTGATCGGCAAGATCCTGGCTCCGAGCACCTCCAAGAATCCCACGCGGCGGTACAACAACCTCTGCGAGCGGCTCTGGGTGATCGCGGCGATCGAGCACTACACCGCCGTGCTCGGCGATTTCGCCCTCAACTCCGCCTGGGACGACTTCGGCGCCGACCCGACGATGGTCGACCTGTTCCGCTGGCACGGCAGCGAGGAAGTCGAGCACCGCTGCGTCGCCCACGACGTCGCCACCTACTTCAACGACAGCTACCTCGCCCGCATCCGAGCGATGGCGATGGCCGCGACCTTGATGTACGCATTCTTCGAGCGCGCCACCTATTACCTCTGCCGCACCGACCCCGATGCCCGGATGAGCTGGTGGCGGATGGAACGGCTGCGCATGCGCGACTCGAAGCTGAGGCTGCTGCCCGAGTTCCGCAAGGTCTTCGGCAGCACCACGCTGACCTACTTCCGCCGCGACTACTCGCCACTGGACGTCGGGTCCACCGCCCAGGCAGTGGCCTATCTCGCGAGCTCCCCCGCCGCCCGCGCCGCACACGTCTAGTGCTGGACCGTCTGCGCTCGGCCCCGACACCGTTGCTCGCCCTCGCCGACGCAGCGGTCGCCGGCCTCTGGGCGGTCACCGGGCTACGGCGGCCGACCCTGCCTGCCGAACGTAACCGCACGCTGCGCCTGACCGTCCTGCACCGTCAGGTCGTCGCGCATGACGAGAATGTCGTCGCCCTCACCCTGGCGGCCGCAGACCGATCCCCACTGCCGGCCTGGCACCCCGGGGCACATCTGGACATCCACCTGCCCAGCGGCCGGGTCAGGCAGTACTCACTGTGCGGTGACCCGTGCGCCCGTGCGGAGTACCGGATTGCGGTGCGCCGCATCCCTGACGGCGGCGGCGGCTCTATCGAAGTGCACGACGGGTTGCCGGTCGGGTCGACGATCACCACAAGTGGCCCCCGCAACGCCTTTCCGCTCAGCGTGCCCGGCCACGGTTCACCGACCAAGCGGCTGAGGTTCATCGCCGGCGGCATCGGAATCACGCCGATCCTGCCGATGCTGGGCATGGCCGAACTCCTCGGCGTGGACTGGTCGATGGTCTACGTGGGCCGCAGCGCCGACAGCATTCCCTTCATCGACGAGGTGCGACGGTTCGGCGACCGCATCACCGTGCGGACCGATGACGTCGACGGCGTGCCGAACGCCGAGGACCTGCTCGGCGAATGTCACTCCGGTACAACGGTGTACGCATGTGGCCCGGCCGAGATGCTGACGGTGATCCGCAAGCGACTACTCGGACGCAATGACGTCGAACTGCACTTCGAACGATTCGCTGCCGCACCGGTCATCGACGGCGAACCGTTCACCGCCGTGGTGCGGTCTGGCCAGAGCGAAGTCCAGGTGTCCGCCGAGGAGACCCTGCTGGCCGCGTTGCAGCGCGCCGGGATCAGCCCTGCGTACTCATGCCAGCAGGGGTTCTGCGGCACCTGCCGCACCCGCGTGCTCGATGGCGTTGTGCAGCATCGGGATACGCTGCTGACCGCGCCGGAACGCGACAGCGGAATGATGCTCATCTGCGTCTCACGGGCCGCCGCCGGCGAGCGCCTGACGCTGGATCTGTAGCGCTTCGGACGTACTCAGGCGTCCCAGGCCGCGGCCACCTGGGTCGCGACGTCGATGATCTTCGCCTGCTGAGCGGCCGGGCTGTCGACCTCCTCGGCGACGTAGGCCGCAACGAAACGACGGATCTCCCCGTCAACCCCGCCGATGATCCGCACGATCTCACCGCGAAGCGATTTCGACGTCACATGTACCGCGATATCCGATGGCCGCGGTTTTGCGATATCGATGACGATCAGCAACGGTTCGGCAGCTCTGGCGGTGGCGCGCAAGGCGATGTCCCCGTCGACCATGAAGCGCTGTTTGTCCAGACGCAAGTCCACGATCAACTCGATGAGCAGTGGGATACGTACGGCGAAGGTGATGGTCTCCCCCAGGCTGCGCCGAACGTGGGGCGCCTGGATCTGGACGCGCGCGGTGACCTTCGCCAGCCCGGCCGGCCCCTGCGCCATCGGCCCCATGGTGATTTCCCCGCCGGCGATCTCCCCAATCGCTGCGGCGACACGCTCCTCGGTGACTGCCTCCTCGAAGAACAGCCGGCCGAACTCCTCATAGGTGACGAAGTTGTGCGTGTGCATAGCGATTCACTGTCTCATGTCTGCGGCCAGCGGCCGCAGAGCGGCACGGTAACAAATCAAGCGGCCCAGGCTGCCGGGTCACATTTCCAGCATCACCGTGACCGGCCCGTCATTGACCAGCTCGATCTGCATGTGCGCACCGAAGGCGCCGGTCGAGACCTCCGCCCCCAACAGCCGCAGAGCGGCGGCAAAGGAATCCACCAGAGGTTCGGCCAGCGCCGCCGGAGCAGCCGCGTTCCAGGACGGCCGCCGACCCTTCACCGTATTGGCATACAACGTGAATTGACTCACTACCAGTATCGGCGCACCGACATCGCAAGCCGAGCGCTGTTCGTCGAGAATCCTTAACTGCCAGAGCTTTTCGGCCATTCGCCGGGCGACCGAAGGGTCGTCGTCATGGGTCACTCCGACCAGCGCCAACAAGCCCTGGCCGTCCGGCTTGATCGAGCCGACCACATGGCCGTCCACCGTCACCGAGGCGGTGGTGACGCGCTGAACCAGGACTCGCACGTCAGTGTGCGGTGCGCGAGGTCCCGTACCCCACGATGCCCTTGGTCTCCAGGTATTCGGCGAAGCCGAATTCGCCCCACTCCCGGCCGTTTCCGCTGTGCCGGTAGCCGCCGAACGGTGCGTTGATGTCGAGGGCGTGGTTGATCGAGACCGTCCCGGCCCGGATCCGGCGTGCCAGTGCCCGGGCCTGGTCGAGATCGGCACCGGAGACATAGCCGTACAACCCGTAGTCGGTGTCATTACCGATGGCGACGGCCTGATCCAGGTCGTCATAGCCCAGGATGCACAACACCGGGCCGAAGATCTCCTCGCGGGCGATGGTCATCTCATTGTCGACGTTGGCGAACACCGTCGGGCGTACGTAGTAGCCGACGTCCAGGCCGTCGGGCCGTCCGGGTCCGCCGGCGACCACCTCGGCACCCTCGTCGATACCGGCCTGGATGAGCCGCTGAATCTTGTCGTACTGGGCGCGTGAGGCGACCGGGCCTATCGCGGTGGGATCTGCGGGGTCACCGACTTTGACCTGCGTGGCGGCTGCTTGGGCGATGCTCGCCGCCTCCTGCATCCGGGCGCGGGGCACCAGCATGCGCGAGGGTGCGTTACAACTCTGGCCGCTGTTGAGCATCATCGAGGCCACACCGGCGGCGACGCTGCCGGCGAACGACTCGTCGTCCATCACGATGTTCGGGCTCTTGCCCCCGAGTTCCTGGGCGACCCGCTTGACGGTGGGTGCGGCGTTGCGCGCGACCTCGATCCCGGCGCGGGTGGATCCGGTGAACGACACCATGTCGATCCCGGCGTGACTGGACAGCGCCGCTCCGACTCCCGGTCCGTCGCCATGGACCATGTTGTACACCCCGGCGGGGACGCCCGCGGCGTCGATGACCTCGGTGAAGACCTGCCCGGAGAAGGGTGCCACCTCCGAGGGCTTGAGAATCATGGTGCAGCCGGCCGCGAGCGCGGGGAAGACCTTGCACGCGATCTGGTTGAGCGGCCAGTTCCAGGGGGTGATCATCCCGACCACGCCGATGGGTTCCCGGACTACCAGAGTGGGACCGCGACTCGACTCGAAGTCGAAGTTCTTCAGGACGTCGATCGCCGTGGCCAGATGCCCCACACCCATCTGGACCTGGGGACCGGCGGCCAGCGCCGGTGGGGCACCCATTTCCTCGGTGACCGCCTCTGCCAGGTCCCCGGAGCGCCGCTGATATTGCGAGAGCAGCGACTGGAGCAGATCCAGGCGCACCTCGCGACTGCTCTGCGACCAACTTCCGAAAGCGGCCCGCGCGGCAGTGACGGCTCTGTCCACATCGGCGGAGGAACCGATCGCGATCTTCCCGCAAACCCGTTCGGTGGCGGGGTTCTCCACGTCGATGACCCGCAGTTCCACCGGATCCACCCACTGGCCATCGATGTAGAACCGCAAATACTCGCGCACGAACACCATCCTGCCCGATGTGATGGACGACACGTCGGCAAAAGCGATTCGGCGTCTACCCCGAGGTCTCGAAATGGCTGATGGACATAACACTGGCGACACGTACGCATTAAAGACACTGTTAAAACACGGATTTGCTGTCTCGGATTCGTCTCGTCCACCGCATTTCCTTGATGCGAAATAGGATCTACCAGCTCAATCAGGGCTAATTCGGCCCAAAGTGAGTGCCGCCACAGATTTTGAGAAAATGCCAAAACTGTTGTTAGCGTTTTTCACATGTTTGCTATCGCGGCCTTGATGTCGCTTCTTTCGCAAGTGTCCGGTACGCCGTATATTCCCGGTGGCGACACTCCGGCCGGTACGGATTGCTCGGGACTGGCGTCATGGGTCGCCAACGTGGCGTCCGGCCGCCCGGCCTTCGGCAGCAGGTTCAACACCGGCAACATGGAATCGGCTCTGCTGGCTCGCGGCTTTCACTACGGAACGGCGCCCAACTCAGTGGTGATCGGGTGGAACGGCGGCCATGCCGCAGTGACACTGCCCGACGGCACTCCGGTGTCCAGCGGTGAAAGCGGCACCGGTGTGCGCGTCGGCGGCGGTGGCGCCTACCAGCCGCAGTTCACCCAGCACATGTATCTGCCGGTCCAGGCCGAACAGATGAACACCGAAGAGATGAACACCGAAGAGATGAACACCGAGCCGGCCCCGGCCGATGCGGTACCGCCCGGCCCCGATGCGCCGCCACCTGCTGCGCCGGACCCGGCCGTCGTTCCCGTTCCGGGTCCCGAGCAGGCCATTCCTGCCCCCGAGCCGGCCGCCGCTCCCGAGCCGGCCCTCGAGCAGGCCCCGGCCCCGGCCCCGGCCCCGGCCCCTGAGCCGGCCCCGCCGGCCGACGGGGTGCAGCAGGCCTCGGTGATCGACCTCGCGGGACAAGGCCCCTTGCCGGGTCCCCCGCCCGCCATCTAGGGCTCTGGCGCATCTAGGGCTCTGGCGCAGGGCCGTACCCGCCCGGGATAATCGGATGTGTGGGGGGTTAGATGAAACTCACAGCCGGCGAACCCGATTAGGAGCAGCCATGTCGATTGTCGAAGCGGACGCACCCACCCAGTTCGGGCAGGAGGTGGCAGACACCCAGCGGTACTTCGAGGGTCCGCGATTCGCCGGAATCACCCGCCTCTACACCGCCCGCCAGGTGGTCGAACAGCGCGGGACGATCCCGGTGGATTACACCGTCGCGCGGGAGACCTCCGCCGCCTTCTACGCACGGCTGCGAGAACTGTTCGGTCAGCGCAAGTCGATCACCACCTTCGGCCCGTACTCCCCCGGGCAGGCGGTGACGATGAAGCGTTGCGGAATCGAGGGCATCTATCTGGGCGGCTGGGCCACGTCGGCGAAGGGATCCACCACCGAGGACCCCGGCCCGGATCTGGCGAGCTACCCGCTGAGCCAGGTGCCCGACGAGGCGGCCGGACTGGTCCGTGCGCTGTTGACCGCGGACCGCAACCAGCAGTATCTGCGGCTGCAGATGACCCCCGAACAACGGAGTGCAACGCCCGCCGTCGATTTCCGGCCGTTCATCATCGCCGACGCCGATACCGGACACGGTGGAGATCCCCATGTGCGCAACCTGATTCGCCGATTCGTCGAAGCCGGCGTCACCGGCTACCACATCGAGGATCAGCGGCCGGGAACCAAGAAATGCGGCCACCAGGGCGGCAAGGTGTTGGTTCCGTCCGATGAACAGATCAAACGGCTCAACACCGCGCGATTCCAGCTCGACGTCATGGGTGTGCCCGGCATCATCGTGGCCCGCACCGACGCCGAGGCGGCCAACCTCATCGACGGCCGCGCCGACGAGCGCGACCAGCCGTTCCTGCTCGGTGCCACCAACCTATCCGTGCCGCCGTATAAGGCGTGCTTCCTTGCCATGCTGCGGCGTTTCCACAGTCAGGGCGTGACCGAACTCAACGGCCATCTGCTCTACGCGCTTCCGGACGGCGAATACGCCGCGGCCGACGGGTGGCTTGCCAGCCGCGGGATCACCGCACTCATCGACGAAGCCGCGGCCGCTTGGACCGCCAGCCGCGAGGGTTCACTCGACGTGCTGTTCGACAAGGTGGAATCGCAGTTCATCGACGCCTGGCAGTCCGACGCCGGCCTGGACACCTACGGCAACGCCGTGGCCGAGGTGCTGCGCTTCAAGGACGCCGAGGGCGAGGCGCTGGCGATGAAACCCGCCGACTGGGTCGAGTTCGCCGCGACCGCCTCCCTGTACGCCGCCCGGCAGAAGGCCGCGCAGCTCGGTGTGGACGCCCCGTGGGACTGCGAGTTGGCCAGAACGCCGGAGGGTTACTACCAGGTGCGCGGCGGCATCCCCTACGCGATCGCGAAATCCCTTGCGGCCGCGCCCTTCGCGGATCTGCTGTGGATGGAGACCAAAACCGCCGACCTGGCCGATGCCCGGGAATTCGCCGAGGCCGTCCATGCGGTGTACCCGGACATGATGCTCGCCTACAACCTGTCCCCCTCGTTCAACTGGGACACCACCGGAATGTCCGAGGACGAGATGCGGGCCTTCCCCGAGGAACTCGGCAAGATGGGCTTCGTCTTCAACTTCATGACCTACGGCGGCCATCAGGTCGACGGCGTCGCCGCCGAGGAGTTCGCCACCGCGCTGCGCCAAGACGGCATGTTGGCCCTCGCCCGGCTGCAACGCAAGATGCGGCTGGTCGAATCCCCCTACCGGACACCGCAAACCCTCGTCGGTGGCCCACGCAGCGATGCGGCCCTGGCCGCCTCCTCCGGCCGCACCGCGACCACCAAGGCCATGGGCAAGGGGTCAACCCAGGTCCAGCACCTGGTACAGACCGAGGTTCCCAAGAAGCTGCTGGAGGACTGGCTGGCGCTGTGGAGCGAGCACTACAAGCTCGGCGAACGGCTGCGGGTGCAGCTTCGGCCGCGTCGCGCCGGCTCGAATCTGCTCGAGCTGACCATTTTCGGGGACACCGACGACGAGAAACTGGCCGATGTGGTGTTCGACCCGATCACCGACCGCCAGGGCCGCAGCATCCTGACGGTGCGCGACCAGAACACCTATTCGGCCAAGCTTCGCCAGAAGCGGCTGATGACTCTGGTCCACCTGTGGCTGGTGCATCGGTTCAAAGCCGACGCGGTCTACTACGTGACGCCGACCGAGGACAACAAGTACCAGACCGAGAAGATGCAGGCGCACGGCATTTTCAGCAACGTCAACAAGGATGTCGGGGAGATCATCGTCGCCGACATCAACCATGCCCGGATCGCCGAACTCCTTGCCCCGGATCACAAGGCGCTGCAGAAGCTGATCCGCAAGGAGAACTAGCTCCCCCGACCGCTCTCTCCGGTCACCTTCGGGGCTACTTGACTGTCAGCAGCCCGCCAGGACGTCGGTCAAGGCCTTCTTCTCTTTGGCCGATAACCACAGCCCGTAGGCAGCCTTGACCTCGATCTGGCGGGCGACGAAATCGCACCGGAACGCCTCGTTCGGCGGCAACCACGAGGCGGCATCGCGAAATGCTTTGTCGAAGTTGGCTTTTGGGCTCACAGCCAGGAGATTTCGCGGGTCGTTGGCGAAGTCGAGCCGGCGCTGCGGGTCCCAGGCCCGTGCACCCTTATACCAGGCATCGGCCAGCGCGACCACGTGGTCGATTTCGATGGAGTTGGAGGTTCGCGGGCCGCGGACGAACGCGATCACCGTTCCGGTGTAGGGATCGGTCAGGGTGCCGCTTTGCGCGAAACACGTGAACGGCCGAACCACAAGATCTTTGAGGTCGCGGCGCAGAATGTCGTCGCGGGTGTTGCAGCCGTTGTGGCCGAACTCGACGTTGACGTCATCGC
>DAIPYT010000002.1:0-27415 GCA_036782595.1 Mycobacterium sp.
TCCGAGGAGAAATCCGAGTCGGAGTAACGCCGACAGCGAAAGACCGCTCCTGTCGGCATGGTTACCGACACCGGGTTGGTTAGGGTCAGTACAGAAGCGTCACTCAGAAGCGTCACTTAGAGCAGTAGTCGTTTGAACGAAAGCAGGTAAGCGTGACTCACATGCGTTCCGGTGTTGGGCTCAACCTCCAGGACTCGGTCTACGAGCGGTTGCTGGCCGAGCGCATCATCTTCCTGGGATCGCAGGTCGACGACGATATCGCTAACCGGCTGTGCGCCCAGATCCTGCTGTTGGCCGCTGAGGACCCGACCAAGGACATCTCGCTCTACATCAACTCGCCGGGCGGCTCGATCAGCGCCGGCATGGCGATCTACGACACCATGGTGCTGGCGCCCTGCGACGTCGCCACCTACGCCATGGGCATGGCCGCCTCAATGGGTGAGTTCCTGCTGGCGGCCGGGGCCAAGGGCAAGCGCTACGCCCTCCCGCACGCCCGCATCCTCATGCACCAACCGCTGGGCGGCATCACCGGCGGTGCGGCCGACATCGCGATCCAGGCCGAACAATTCGCGCTCATCAAAAAGGAAATGTTCCGGCTCAACGCCGAGTTCACCGGTCAGCCCATTGAGCGCATCGAGGCCGACTCCGACCGCGACCGCTGGTTCACCGCCCAGGAGGCGCTGGAGTACGGCTTCGTCGACCACGTCATCACCCGCGCGCACATCTCTGGAGGGTCCAGTGTCTGATTTATCGAGGTCTCACCTGTCCCCGCAGGCGCGCTACATCCTGCCCTCGTTCATCGAGCACTCCAGTTGGGGTGTCAAGGAATCCAACCCGTACAACAAGCTGTTCGAGGAGCGGATCATCTTCCTCGGCGTGCAGGTTGACGATGCCTCGGCCAACGACATCATGGCGCAGTTGCTGGTGCTGGAGTCGTTGGACCCCGACCGCGATATCACCATGTACATCAACTCTCCGGGCGGATCGTTCACCTCGTTGATGGCCATTTACGACACCATGCAGTACGTGCGGGCCGACATCCAGACGGTGTGCCTGGGGCAGGCCGCCTCGGCGGCCGCGGTCCTGCTGGCCGCCGGGACCCCCGGCAAGCGCCTGGCCCTGCCCAACGCGCGGATTCTCATTCATCAGCCGTCGCTGGGTGGGGTCATCCAGGGTCAGTTCTCCGACCTGGAGATCCAGGCCGCCGAGATCGAGCGGATGCGCACGCTGATGGAGGAGACATTGGCGCGGCACACCGGCAAGGACGCCGCCGTCATCCGCAAGGACACCGACCGCGACAAGATCCTGACGGCCGCGCAGGCCAAGGACTACGGGATCATCGACACCGTGTTGAGTTACCGGAAGTTGTCCGCGCAAAACGCCTGACGCGCGACACGCGCGGGAACCCTGCATATCGGTCGCCCACCAGCGGAACATGCGGGTAGCGTCGAGGCAGATCGACACCATACGTAGCGAACGATCCGTTCGAGGGAAGTAGGGCAGGAGCACATGGCACGCATCGGAGACGGCGGCGACCTCCTGAAATGCTCCTTCTGCGGAAAGAGCCAGAAGCAGGTCAAGAAGCTCATCGCCGGTCCCGGCGTGTACATCTGCGACGAATGCATCGACCTCTGCAACGAGATCATCGAAGAGGAACTCGCCGATAACGACGACGTCAAACTCGATGAACTGCCCAAGCCGGCGGAGATCCGGGAGTTTCTTGAGGCCTATGTCATCGGGCAGGACACCGCCAAGCGCACGCTGGCCGTCGCCGTCTACAACCACTACAAGCGGATTCAGGCCGGCGAGAAGTCCCGCGACTCCCGCCATGAGCCCGTGGAGCTGGCCAAGTCGAACATCCTGATGCTCGGCCCGACCGGCTGTGGCAAGACCTATCTGGCCCAGACGCTGGCCAAGATGCTCAACGTGCCGTTCGCCATCGCCGATGCCACCGCGTTGACCGAGGCCGGTTACGTCGGTGAGGACGTCGAGAACATCCTGCTCAAGCTGATTCAGGCCGCCGACTACGACGTGAAGCGGGCCGAGACCGGCATCATCTACATCGATGAGGTCGACAAGATCGCTCGCAAGAGCGAGAACCCGTCGATCACCCGCGACGTCTCGGGCGAGGGCGTGCAGCAGGCGTTGCTGAAGATTCTGGAGGGCACCCAGGCCTCGGTGCCCCCGCAGGGCGGCCGCAAGCACCCGCACCAGGAGTTCATCCAGATCGACACCACCAATGTGCTGTTCATCGTCGCGGGTGCCTTCGCCGGGCTGGAGAAGATCGTCTCCGACCGGATCGGCAAGCGCGGCTTGGGTTTCGGCGCAGAGGTGAAGTCGAAGGCCGAGATCGACACCCAGGACCACTTCTCCGAGGTGATGCCCGAAGACCTGATCAAGTTCGGGCTCATCCCGGAGTTCATCGGCCGACTGCCGGTGGTCGCCTCGGTGACGAACCTGGACAAGGAGTCGCTGGTCAAGATCCTTTCCGAGCCGAAGAACGCACTGGTCAAGCAGTACACCCGGCTCTTCGAGATGGACGGCGTGGAACTGGAGTTCGACGAAGACGCCCTCGAGGCTATCGCCGATCAGGCCATCCACCGGGGCACCGGGGCACGCGGTCTGCGTGCCATCATGGAGGAAGTTCTGCTGCCGGTGATGTACGACATCCCCAGCCGCGACGACGTGGCCAAGGTGGTCGTCACCAAGGAAACCGTGCTCGACAACGTTCTGCCGACCATAGTGCCGCGCAAGACGTCCCGCACCGAGCGCCGCGATAAGAGCGCCTGACTTCGAGGCGCCCTACGTCACCCGATCGGGCCTGCTGTAGACGTTCATCGACTCGCCGCGCAGGAACGCCACCAAGGTCAATCCGGATTGAGTGGCCAGATCCACCGCCAGTGAGGTCGGCGCCGACACCGCTGCCAGTACCGGAATACCCGCCATCACCGCCTTCTGCGTCAACTCGAACGACACCCTGCCACTGACGAGCAGCACCGTCCCGCCCAGCGGAATCCGGCCGGACTCCAGCGCCCAGCCGATCACCTTGTCCACCGCGTTGTGTCGGCCGACATCCTCCCGCACCGCCAGCATGGTCCCGTCAACACCGAACAACGCAGCGCCGTGTAGTCCGCCGGTGCTGGCGAAAACCTTTTGCGCTGAACGTAACTGGGCCGGCATGCCGGCCAGCGCGGCGGCCTGCACCGCCGACGGGTCGTCTCCGGGTGAGTGTCGGCTGGCCAGGTTCACCGCCTCCAGCGATGCCTTCCCGCAGACCCCGCACGATGAGGTGGTGTAGAAGTTCCGGGTGACATCAAGATCCGGCAGGATGACATCGGGTGCCAGGGTGACGTCGAGCACGTTGTAGGTGTTCATGCCGTCCTGCCCGCCCCCGGCGCAATACCGCACGGTGGCGACGTCCTCACGCGCTGCGATCAACCCCTCGGTCAGCAGAAACCCTTGGGCGAGTTCGAAGTCCGAGCCGGGTGTTCGCATCGTCACCGTAATCGCCGATCCGTTGACGCGGATCTCCAGCGGTTCCTCGACGACGACGGTGTCGGCTCGCTGGGTGGCGGTGTCCCCATCGAGGTGACTCACCCGCCGCCGCGAGGTCACCCGACCCATGGGCGATTCCGTTCGGGCCCGGCCTTCTCCAGCCTGACTACCACGGCCTTCGACACCGGCGTATTGGACTTCGCGGCGACATGATCCAGCGGAACCAGCGCGTTGGTCTCCGGGTAGTAGGCGGCCGCGTTACCGGGCGGGGTCGGATAGGGCACCACGAGGAAGTCCTCGGCCCGGCGTTCCTGTACGCCGTCGTGGCCATTGAATTCCGATACCAGGTTGACGCGGTCGCCCTCGGCCAGGCCCAGGGCGGCGATATCGGCGGGGTTGACGAATACCACCCGGCGGCCGCCCTTGACCCCGCGGTAGCGATCATCGAGGCCGTAGATCGTCGTGTTGTACTGGTCGTGGCTGCGCAGTGTTTGCAGCACCAGCCGGCCGGGCGGAACAGGGACCCACTGCAGTGGGTAGGTGGCGAAGTTGGCTTTCCCTGTGGCCGTGGGAAATTCGCGGGCATCCCGCGGCGGGTGCGGCAACTGGAATCCGTCCGGCCGACGAACCCGGCGGTTGTAGTCCTCACAGCCGGGCACAACTGCGGCGATTTCGTCGCGGATGCTGTCGTAGTCGGCGGCGAAGCGTTCCCAGGCCACCGGGTGCTCGCGCCCAAGCACTCGGCGCGCGAGCTGGCTGATGATGGCCACCTCGCTGCGAACCTCGGGCCCGGGCGGGGGCAGGCTGCCGCGGGACAGGTGCACCATCGACATCGAGTCCTCGACCGAGACCACCTGCTTGCGGCCGTTGACGAGGTCGCGGTCGGTGCGGCCCAGGGTGGGCAGGATGAGCGCGGTGCGGCCGTGCACCAGGTGGCTGCGGTTGAGCTTGGTGGACACCTGGACGGTCAGAGCGCAGTTGCGCAGCGCCGCCTCGGTGACGTCGGTGTCCGGTGTCGCGGAGGCGAAGTTGCCGCCCATTCCGATGAACACCGACGCTTCGCGAGAGCGCATGGCCCGGATGGCATTGACGGTGTCGTAGCCGTGCCGGCGCGGCGCGACGATCCCGAACCGAGACTCCAGGGCGGCCAGGAATGACTCCGGGGCCTTCTCCCAGATGCCCATGGTGCGATCACCCTGAACGTTGGAATGACCGCGTACCGGGCAGACCCCGGCGCCTGGTTTGCCGATCATTCCGCGCAGCAGAAGGACATTGGTGACCTCCGCGATCGTCGCGACCGCATGGGTGTGCTGGGTCAGGCCCATCGCCCAGCACACGACGGTGCGCCGCGATGCGGCCAGCATGTCGGCGACGCGACGCAACTGGGCCGCCGGGATGCCGGTGGCCGCCAGCACGGTGTCGAGGTCGACCGCGCGTGCCAATGCGGCGTACTCGTCGAACCCGTGGCAATGGGAGTCGACGAATTGCCGGTCCACCACGCTGCCCGGGGCGGCCTCATCCGCCTGCAGCAGCAGCTTGGCCAGCCCACGGAAAAGGGCCATGTCCCCGCCGAGGCGGATCTGCACGAACTCGTCGGCGATCGGCGTTCCGTGTCCGACCACGCCGTGCACCTTCTGTGGATCCTTGAACCGGATCAGTCCCGCCTCGGGAAGTGGATTGACCGCAATGATTGCGGCGCCGTTAGCCTTTGCCTTCTCTAGCACCGACAGCATCCGTGGATGGTTGGTGCCCGGGTTCTGGCCGGCGATCAGGATCAGATCGGCGTGGGCGATGTCCTCCACCGTCACCGAACCCTTGCCTACCCCGATCGACTCGGTCAGCGCGGTACCGGAGGACTCATGGCACATGTTGGAGCAGTCAGGCAGGTTGTTGGTGCCGAAACTGCGGACCATCAGCTGATAGAGGAACGCGGCTTCGTTGCTGGTGCGGCCGGAGGTGTAGAACAGCGCCTCGTCGGGACTGTTCAGTGCATGCAGGTGTTCGGCGATCAGGCCGTAGGCCTCGTCCCAGCCGATCGGGCGGTAGTGATCGTCGGTTCCATTCGGGCCGGAACGCAGCACCATCGGTTGGGTCAGCCGGCCCTGCTGGGATAGCCAGTGCTCCGGTCTTGCCGCCAACTCCGAGACCGAATGCGCGGCGAAGAACCCAGGCGTCACCACGCGGCGGGTGGCTTCCTCGGCGACGGCCTTGGCGCCGTTCTCGCAGAATTCCGCCAGCTTGCGGCCGCCCGGTTCTTCCGGCCAGGCGCAGCCGGGGCAGTCGAAACCGTCGCGCTGGTTGATCCGGGTCAGGGTGGTCACCGTGCGGACGGCACCCATCTGGGTGAGGCTGTGCTTCAGCGCCACCAGGACGCCGGGCACGCCGGCGGCTGACGTCTTGGGTGGGCCGATCCGCATGAGTCCAATCTAGGCCCGCGACAAGGCAAACAGCCGCAGTTCACGGTTGGTGCGCGTGCGGTAGGCCCGGTACATCGGGTAGGAGAGGAACCGCTGCAGGCAGCGTTCACGTTCTGCACCCTGCAGCAGGGTGGCTGTCACCGGAATCTCCGCCCCGCCCATGGCGACGGACGCCTCCGGGTGCGCCTGCAGGTTCACCGACCAGCCCGGGTGGGATTGCTGACCCCAGTTGCTGCCGAGCACCAGCAGACGGTCACCGTCGCGCAGGTAACTCAACGCCGTCGTCCGTGGCAGGCCCGATTTCCGGCCGGTCGTGGTCAGCAGGAGGGTGGGGAGGGCGACCGGCCCGAACAGCGTGTATTTGCCCTTGGTCGCGGCCAGCACGCGTCGGTCGAGGGGAACGAACGCCCGCAGGACCCGGGATCCCACCGGGGTGGACGCGAACCGGTAGGCCGGGGCGAACAGTCGCGACATCGTCTCTGTGCCCCAGTGCGCATCGGGGAAGGGCTCCGGCATGGAGTCCATGGTGCCGCCGGGTCACTTTCTTAATATTCACTGACGCCAGAAAGTGACCAACGACACAACTGCGCCTGACCGTCACCCTTGCCACGGTCCTGAACTGTGGTTTTCCGAATAACTCCGACGGCGTGTCCGGTGCCGGGCGTGGTAAAGCGACCCTGAGAAAGTGTAATAATCGGTACCGCGAGTAGCAGCAATCCCGCCGTAGTCAAACGAAAGGCGGCGACGTGGGTCCGAATGGCAACGGAGCTGCGCAGAAACGGCAGAAAGTCGAAAAGGTCGTCATCAGGTTCGCCGGGGATTCCGGCGACGGTATGCAGCTGACTGGTGACCGCTTCACGTCGGAAGCCGCATTGTTCGGCAATGACCTTGCGACACAACCTAATTACCCCGCGGAGATCCGTGCCCCCGCAGGCACTCTGCCCGGTGTCTCCTCGTTCCAGATCCAGATCGCCGATTACGACATACTCACTGCGGGGGATCGTCCCGATGTCCTGGTCGCGATGAACCCGGCGGCGCTGAAGGCCAACCTGGAGGACCTGCCGCGCGGCGGCACCGTGATCGCCAACTCCGACGAGTTCACCAAACGCAACCTGGCGAAGGTCGGCTACGTGACCAACCCGCTGGAGTCCGGCGAACTGTCCGAGTACCGCGTGCACGCCGTTCCCATGACCACCCTGACGCTGGGCGCGGTGGAGCCGATCGGCGCGAGCAAGAAGGACGGCGAGCGCTCCAAGAACATGTTCGCGCTCGGGCTGCTCTGCTGGATGTACGGGCGTTCGATCCAGCCCAGCGAGACCTTCATCCGGGAGAAATTCGCGCGCAAGCCCGAAGTTGCCCAGGCCAATGTGCTGGCGCTGCGAGCCGGCTGGAACTACGGCGAGACCACCGAATCCTTCGCAACCACCTACGAGGTGTCGCCGGCCAAGCTGGCCCCGGGGGAGTATCGCCAGATCTCCGGCAATACCGCGCTGGCCTACGGAATCATCGCGGCCGGCCAACTGGCCGATGTCCAGGTGCTGCTGGGTAGTTACCCGATCACCCCGGCCTCGGACATCCTCCACGAGCTGTCCAAGTACAAGAACTTCAACGTCCTGACCTTCCAGGCCGAGGATGAGATCGCCGGGATCGGCGCCGCGCTGGGCGCGTCCTACGGAGGCGCACTGGGCGTCACCAGCACCTCGGGCCCGGGTGTCGCACTGAAGTCGGAGTTCATCGGGCTGGCGGTGATGACCGAACTGCCGCTGGTCGTCATCGACGTCCAGCGTGGCGGTCCCTCGACCGGGTTGCCCACCAAGACCGAGCAGGCCGACCTGCTGCAGGCCATGTTCGGCCGCAACGGGGAGTCCCCGGTCCCGGTGCTGGCTCCCTGCACCCCCTCGGACTGCTTCGGCATCGCCGTCGAAGCCGCCCGGATTGCGTTGACCTACCGCACCCCGGTGATCCTGCTGTCCGACGGCGCCATCGCCAACGGCTCGGAACCGTGGCGCATCCCCGATGTCGGCGATTTCGCGCCGATCGATCCGGGATTCGCCGACCCCGGAGCAGATTTCGCGCCTTACGCCCGCGATCCGGAGACCCTGGCCCGCCAGTGGGCGGTACCCGGCACCGCGGGTCTGGAGCACCGTATCGGCGGCTTGGAGAAGGCCAACGGTTCCGGCGACATCTCCTACACCCCGGAAAATCACGACCTCATGGTGCGGTTACGGCAGGCGAAGGTCGACGGGATCGTGGTGCCGGATCTGGACGTCGACGATCCCACCGGGGACGCCGAACTGCTGATGCTCGGCTGGGGCAGTTCCTTCGGCCCGATCGGCGAGGCGTGCCGGCGTGCCCGGCGCCGCGGGGTGAAGGTGGCCCACGCTCAACTGCGTCACCTCAACCCGCTGCCGTCGAATCTCGGTGACGTCCTGACCAGGTACCCCAAGGTGGTGCTGCCGGAGATGAACCTCGGCCAACTCGCCCTGCTGCTTCGCGGCACATACCTGGTGGACGTGCAATCAGTCACCAAAGTCGCCGGCATGGCATTCAGGGCCGACGAGCTAGAAGAGGTCATCGACGCGGCGCTGGACGGCACGCTGAGCGAAATCGAAAGCGACAAAACGAAATTCGCCGAACTCACGGCGGTGACCGTGGGTCGAGCGGGAGTGAGCGCATGACGGACCTGGTCGGTGCCGATCTGGGAATCTCCAAGGTGGCGGGCGTTCCCACCGCCGAGGAGCCGCAGAAGTCCAGGGACTTCACCAGCGACCAGGAGGTGCGTTGGTGCCCGGGCTGCGGTGACTACGTCATCCTCAACACGATCCGGAATTTCCTGCCGGAGCTGGGACTGCGCCGGGAGAACATCGCTTTCGTCAGCGGTATCGGCTGCTCGAGTCGGTTCCCCTACTACCTGGAGACCTACGGTTTCCACTCCATCCACGGCCGGGCGCCGACCATCGCGACCGGGCTGGCGCTGGCCCGGCCCGACCTGTCGGTCTGGGTTGTCACCGGTGACGGCGATGCACTGTCCATCGGCGGCAACCACCTCATCCACGCGCTGCGGCGCAATATGAACATCACCGTCCTGCTTTTCAACAACCGGATCTACGGCCTCACCAAGGGGCAGTACTCGCCGACCTCCGAGGTCGGCAAGGTCACCAAGTCGACCCCGATGGGGTCGGTCGACCATCCGTTCAACCCGGTATCGGTGGCATTGGGCGCGGAGGCGACGTTCGTCGGCCGGGCGCTGGACTCCGACCGCAAGGGCCTCTCAGAGGTGTTGCGGGCAGCCGCGACGCACCGCGGGGCCGCACTGGTGGAGATTCTGCAGGACTGCCCGATCTTCAACGACGGTTCCTTCGACGCCCTGCGTAAGGAGGGTGCCGAGGAGCGGGTCATCCCGGTTCGGCACGGTGAGCCGATCACCTTCGGCACCGACGGTGAGTACTGCGTGGTGCAGTCCGGGTTTGGGCTTGATGTGGCCAAGTCCGCGGAAGTGTCGGCCGCCGAGATCGTGGTGCACGACGCCGAGGCCGACAACCCGGCATACGCCTTTGCGCTGTCCCGGCTCAGTGATCAGAACCTCGACCACACCGTGATGGGCATCTTCCGCCAGGTCGTCCGGCCGACCTACGACGATGCCGCCCGGGACCAGGTGGCCGCGGCCCGTGCCGCCGCGCCGCACGACCGGGGGGCGCTGCAGGCACTGCTGCGCGGCCGCGATACCTGGACCGTGGACTAGCAGGTGCCGCGGGCCGAAGCACTGGCGGCGGTGATCCTGGCCGGGGGGGCCTCGCGGCGGATGGGCCGGGACAAGGCCACCATGCCGCACCCGGGGCCGCTTGGGCTCACCATGGTCGAGCACACCGTCGCGGTACTGGCCCAGCGGTGTTCGCCGGTGTTCGTGATCGCCGCACCGGGGCAGGCGTTACCGCCGCTGAACGCTGAGCTCATTCGGGATGAAGTCCGCGGTATCGGCCCGCTGCCGGCCACCGGCCGGGGTCTGCGGGCTGCGGCGGCGGCCGGGCTGGACATGGCTTTCGTCAGCGCCGTTGACATGCCGTACCTGTCCGTCGAGCTCATCGAGCAGCTCGCCGGCCATCAGGGCGCCGATATCGTCTTGCCCTGGGACGGCCGGGACCACTACCTGGCCGGGATCTACCGGACCGGGCTCGCCGACCGCATCGACGAGCTGGTCGCGGCGGGGGAGCGCAGCATGCGGGCCTTGACCGGCTCCGTGGTCACCCAGCGCGTGGTCTTGCCCCACGCGGAGGCCCCGAGTGCGCTGACCAACCTCAACGGACCTGCCGACCTGCACTGATCCGCCTTGAGAGTGCGTAGAGATCGAGATTGTGGGCCTGATCGGCGAAAACGTCGATCCAGCCGCACTTTCGACGGGTTGCGATGTTATTGATGTGACTAATGTTGTTAATGTGAATTGCATCGCTGTGTGCCCGTTCACAATCCTGCTGTGATTTGTGTCACAGCCGCGGCGGCCCTGTCCCCAACGGGGTACTGCTGACACGCCGTTCTGACCTGCGGTGACTACGGCATTACAACGGCCGTGATAATGCTGTTATTTGCGAGAAATTGCCGTGTCATTGACGTGACTTGCACCGACAAATTCCCGTACCGTCCTTGTTGGCCCCTCAAAAGGCCAAACAATTCCAGATTAGAAACCCTGCGTGTGAGCGGGGCCGCGCTGCAAGCAAAGCGAGCGTGACCACCGCTGTCGTGCCAGACCGAGACGGCATGAACTGGAAATCCGAATTTCCTCAGAATTTCTCAGGAACTGGGGAATCGGATTTAGGCGCTCGCTAGGCGAAAGGAAAGATTGTTGAAGAACGTCCGCAATTTCGGAACTGCCCTCAAGGTGGCATCGGTCGCCGGCGCGATGGCTGTGACCCCTCTCGTTTTGGGTGCTGGCACCGCTAACGCCGACAGCGTCAACTGGGACGCCATCGCCGCGTGCGAGTCGAGTGGCAACTGGGCCATCAACACCGGCAACGGCTACTACGGCGGCCTGCAGTTCAGCCCGAGCACCTGGTCGTCCAACGGCGGCTCCGGCATGCCGCATCAGGCTTCCCGCGAAGAGCAGATCCGCATCGCAGAGAACGTGCTGCGCACGCAGGGTATCGGCGCGTGGCCGTCCTGTGGCGGGCTCGGCTAGAAGCCCAGAGATCGAACAGGTGGCGCCGGAGAAATTCGGCGCCACCTTTTTCTTTCTGAACAAAAGTCTCATAAAGAAGAAGTGACTCTTCTGTAACAACCGTCCCAGTCGCCGCGATCCACATCACAACCGCGCGCCAGGGAAGGGGCCACCCGTGAGCATCGTCCGCAGACTCCTCACTTTCATCGCCCTTGCTCTGGGTGCCGCATTCGCCGCCCTCGCACTGGGCAGCGGAACCGCCGCTGCCGAGAGCGTGAACTGGGATGCGGTCGCCAAATGCGAGTCGGGTGGCAACTGGGCCATCAACACCGGCAACGGCTACTACGGGGGTCTGCAGTTCAGCCAGGCCACCTGGAAGGCCAACGGCGGGACCGGCATGCCGCATCAGGCTTCCCGCGAGGAGCAGATCCGGGTGGCCGAGAACGTGCTGCGCACCCAGGGTATCGGCGCGTGGCCGTCCTGCGGCAAGTCCGGCGGCGCCGGCAGGGGTGAGGTCTTCGCGGTTTCGGCGAGCAGCCCGGCCGGCGTCGAGCCTGCCTCGAAGTGCCAGGGACTCGGCCGCGGCCCACTGGGCCTGGTGGACTGGAGCAAGGTCTGCTCCGCTGTCACCAAAGGGCGCTGACCGCCCGGGGGTAAGTTGACCCCCATGACTCAGGGCGGAACGACCCAGCGGGAATTCGACATCATCGTCTACGGGGCGACCGGTTTTGTCGGGAAGCTCACCGCCGAATACCTGGCCAAAGCGGGCGGAGAGGCCCGCATCGCCCTGGCCGGCCGGTCGATGCAGAAACTGGAAGCCGTGCGGGCCACGCTGGGCGAAGGCGCCCGGGACTGGGCGTTGGTGACCGCCGACGCCTCGTCGCCGTCGTCCCTGGAGGCGATGGCGGCCCGCACCCGGGTGGTGGTGACCACCGTCGGCCCCTACAGCCGGTATGGCCTGCCGTTGGTCGCGGCCTGCGCGAAGACCGGTACCGACTACGCAGATCTGACCGGCGAGGCGATGTTCGTTCGGCAGAGCATCGACGACTACCACAAGCAGGCCATCGACACCGGGGCGCGGATCGTGCACGCCTGCGGTTTCGACTCGGTGCCGTCCGATATGACCGTGTACGCGTTGTACAGCCGTGCCCGGCAGGACGACGCCGGTGAGCTACTCGACACCAACTATGTGCTGCGCGACTTCGCCGGCGGGGTGTCCGGCGGCACGATCGCCTCGATGACCGAGGTCATGCGCGCCGCCTCCAGCGATTCCGAGATCCGCAAAATGCTCGAGGATCCCTACACCTTGACTCAGGACCGCGGTGCCGAGCCGGAGTTCGGCCCGCAACCCGACCTGCCCTGGCGGCGCGGTCGCGATATCGCGCCGGAACTTGCCGGGGTATGGGCCGGCGGGTTCGTGATGGCGCCCTACAACACCCGCATCGTGCGGCGCAGCAACGCGTTGCTGGACTACGCCTACGGGCGCCGGTTCCGCTACGCGGAGTACATGGGAACCGGCCGGTCCATCGCCGCGCCGGTGATCTCGGCGCTGACCACCGCGGTCACCGCCGGCAGCGCGGCCCTGGGCTATCGGTTGTTCCGCTTCCTGCCGCGTGCCCTGGTCGACCGGCTGGCGCCCAAACCAGGTACAGGTCCGAGCGTCCAGGTGCGCGAGAACGGGCACTACCGGGTCGAGACCTACGCCACCACCAGCACCGGCGCGCGCTACGTGGCCACCATGTCCCAGAGTGGCGACCCCGGCTACAAGGCGACTGCGGCGATGCTCGGCGAGTGCGGGCTGGCGCTGGCGCTGGACCGGGACAAGCTTCCCGGCCTCTACGGTGTGCTCACCCCGGCGGCCGCGATGGGCGATGCGTTACTGGTCCGCTTCCCGCGAGCCGGGATTGTGCTGGAAACGGCGAAGTTGAGCGCAACGCCCTCAGCGTAAATCTATGCATCGTCGGTCCCGGCTGACTACTGTCGGAGCCGATCGTCTCGTAGCAACTCAATTTGCGAAAGTGGTACCTCAACATGGCCGGTCTCGATGACCTCTTCAACCAGATCCCGGTGGCGGACATCGCCAGCAAGCTCGGCGCCGACCAGGGTGAGGTGACCCAGGCCATCCAAACTTTGGTGCCGACCCTCCTGGGCACCCTGCATGAAAACGTTCAGGCCGACGACATCGACTCCGTCCAACTGGAGAAGACCGTCATCGCCGAGGGCCAGACCGACCTGCTCGACGGCGGGGTCAACGTCGACCAACTCGACGAAAACCAGGGCAACCAGATGATCGCCAGCCTCTTCGGCGGCAACGACACCAATCAGGTCGCTTCGGCGCTGGCCGGTGGCGGAGCCCCGGGCGGCGACCTGATCAAGCGGCTGCTTCCGATGCTGGCCCCCATCGTGCTGGCTTACGTCGGTAAGCAGTTCTCGCAGCGGCAGTCCGGCGCAGGCGCCGGGGCGCAGGCGCAGGCGGCCCCGGGCGGCGGCATGGGCGACCTGCTGGGCAGCATCCTCGGCGGTGCCGGCGGCGGTGCGCCGGCCGGCAACAACCCGCTGGGCGGCATCCTCGGCAGCGTGTTGGGCGGCGGCCAGGGCGGTGCTCTGGGCAACATCCTGGGCGGCCTGCTGCGCGGCGGCCGCTGAGGCTTCGGCGGGCGCAGGTCCGGTTGAGGACCTGCGCACCACCGTTCCTAGAATTAATCGGTGCCTGACGACACCCGCGCCGCCGCCGATCCCTCTGCTGGTCTTCAGGACCTGCCCAAGGCTTGGGATCCGGGCGCGGTAGAGGCCGATCTGTATCAGGGCTGGGTCGACTCCGGCTACTTCACGGCCGATCCCGGCAGCGGCAAACCGCCTTACTCGATCGTGCTGCCGCCGCCCAATGTGACCGGCAGCCTGCATATGGGCCACGCTCTGGACCACACGCTGATGGATGCGCTGACCCGCCGCAAGCGGATGCAGGGCTACGAGGTGCTCTGGCTGCCCGGCATGGACCATGCCGGTATCGCCACCCAAACCCTGGTGGAGAAACAACTCGCCGCCGACGGCCTGACCAAAGAAGACCTCGGTCGTGAGCAGTTCATCGCGAGGGTCTGGGAGTGGAAGGCCCAGTCCGGCGGCACGATCGGCGCACAGATGCGCCGACTCGGTGACGGAGTGGACTGGAGCCGTGATCGCTTCACCATGGACGAGGGCTTGTCCCGCGCTGTTCGCACCATCTTCAAGAGGCTCTACGACGCCGGACTGATCTACCGCGCTGAGCGGCTGGTCAACTGGTCGCCGGTGCTGCAGACGGCGATCTCTGATCTCGAGGTGAAATACGAAGAGGTCGAAGGCGAGCTGGTTTCGTTCCGCTACGGGTCCTTGGATGACGCTGAACCCCACATCGTGGTGGCGACCACTCGGATCGAGACGATGCTCGGCGATACCGCGATTGCGGTGCATCCCGACGACGACCGTTACCGCCATCTGGTGGGGACCACCGTGCCTCACCCTTTTTTGGATCGTCACATCATTGTTGTTGCCGACACCCATGTCGATCCCGAGTTCGGAACCGGTGCTGTCAAAATCACCCCGGCGCACGACCCCAACGACTTCGAGATCGGTATGCGGCACAACCTCCCGATGCCGTCGATCATGGACACCAAGGGCCGGATTGCCGATACCGGAACGCAATTCGACGGTCTGGACCGGTTCGAGGCCCGCTACGCGGTGCGCAAGGCGCTTGAAGACGAAGGCCGCATCGTCGCCGAGAAGCGGCCATATCTGCACAGTGTCGGGCACTCGGAGCGTAGCGGCGAACCCATCGAACCGAGGCTTTCCATGCAGTGGTGGGTCAAGGTCGAATCGCTGGCCAAGGCGGCCGGCGATGCGGTCCGCAATGGCGACATCGTGATCCACCCCAAGAGCCAGGAGCCGCGTTGGTTCGACTGGGTCGACGACATGCACGACTGGTGCATCTCGCGCCAGCTCTGGTGGGGACACCGCATCCCGATCTGGCACGGTCCCGACGGGCAGATCGCCTGCGTCGGTCCTGACGAGACCCCGCCGGAGGGCTGGGAGCAGGACCCCGACGTGCTCGACACCTGGTTCTCCTCGGCGCTCTGGCCGTTCTCCACCATGGGCTGGCCCGAACGCACCCCGGAGCTGGAAAAGTTTTATCCGACAAGCGTTTTGGTGACCGGTTACGACATCCTGTTCTTCTGGGTCGCGCGGATGGTGATGTTCGGAACCTTCGTCTCAAATGACGACGCTGTCACTGGCGGCGGGGGCGCCCATAAAAAATCGGGGCCGCAGGTCCCCTTCGAGAACGTCTTCCTTCACGGGCTTATCCGCGACGAACACGGCCGCAAGATGAGCAAGTCGCGGGGCAATGGCATCGATCCGCTGGACTGGGTGGAACTGTTCGGAGCGGACGCACTGCGGTTCACCCTGGCTCGCGGGGCGAGCCCCGGCGGCGACCTCTCCATCGGCGAGGACCACGCCCGGGCCTCCCGCAACTTCGCCACCAAGTTGTTCAATGCCACCCGGTTCGCCCTCATGAACGGGGCGGCCCCGGCGCCGTTGCCGGCCGCCCCGGAACTGACCGACGCCGATCGGTGGATCCTGGGTCGGCTGGAACAGGTTCGCACCGAAGTCGATTCGGCATTCGACGGCTACGAATTCAGCCGGGGCTGCGAGGCGCTGTACCACTTCGCGTGGGACGAGTTCTGTGACTGGTACCTGGAACTGGCGAAGGTCCAGATCGCCGAAGGCCTCAGCCACACCACCGCGGTCCTGGCCGCGGTACTCGACACGCTGCTCAAACTGCTGCACCCGGTGATGCCGTTCGTCACCGAGGTGCTGTGGAAGCAACTGATGGGTGGCTCTGAGGCGAAGTCACTGGTCATCGCGCAGTGGCCGGTCAGTTCCGGTGTCGCACAGGACGTCTCTGCTGCTCAACGGATTTCCGATATGCAGAAGCTGGTGACAGAGGTTCGCCGGTTCCGCAGCGACCAAGGCCTGGCCGACCGCCAGAAGGTGCCGGCACGTCTGGAAGGCATCGCCGCAGCCGGACTGGACGCGCTGGTGGCGCCGGTCACCGCACTGGCCTGGTTGACCGCACCCGGCGCTGAGTTCCGGCCCACCGCTCAGGTCGAGGTGCGGCTGTCCGGCGGAACCGTGGGCGTCGAACTCGACACCTCCGGCACCGTCGACGTCGACGCTGAACGGCGGCGACTGGAGAAGGATCTCGCCGCTGCCCAAAAGGAACTGGCCGGTACGACAGCCAAACTCGGCAACGAGTCCTTCCTGGCCAAGGCGCCCGGCGACGTCGTCGACAAGATTCGGGAGCGTCAGAGGATCGCGGGCGAAGAAGTGGACCGGATCACCGCGCGGCTAGCCTCCCTCGCATGACCCAGCCGCCCCCTGGGCCAGCCCCGGAGCCCACACTCGACGAGATCGCGTCGCTGCTTCAGATCGAGCATCTGCTTGATCAACGCTGGCCCGAGACCAAGATGGAGCCCAGCACAACCCGGATGCAGAAGCTGATGGAGCTACTCGGCTCACCCCAGACGAGTTACCCGTGCATCCATATCGCCGGCACCAACGGCAAGACCTCGGTTGCGCGCATGATCGATGCTCTGCTGACCGCGTTCGGGCAGCGCACCGGACGCACCACCAGCCCGCACCTGCAGTCCCCGGTCGAGCGGATCGCCATCGACAACCAGCCCATCAGTCCGGCCCGCTACGTCGAGACCTACCGGGAGATCGAGCCGTTCGTACAGATGGCCGATGCCCATTCCGTCGCCGACCTCGGCCCGGCGATGAGCAAATTCGAAGTCCTGACCGCGATGGCGTTCGCGGCCTTCGCCGACGCCCCGGTCGACATCGCCGTCGTCGAAGCCGGTATGGGCGGGACCTGGGACGCGACCAACGTGGTCGACGCCACCGTCGTGGTGTTCACCCCGATCAGCATGGACCACGCCGAGTACCTCGGTGCCACCGTCGGCGAGATCGCCGCGGAGAAGGCCGGCATCATCGGGGTTCCCCGCGGTGATCCGGTGCTCGTCGACACCATCGCGGTGATCGGCCGCCAGCCCCCGGAAGCCTTGGCCATGCTGCTCGGGCAGGCCGCCCGGTGCGATGCCGTGGTGGCCCGTGAGGATTCCGAATTCGCGGTGTTGGGCCGACAGGTCGCGGTGGGCGGCCAGATGGTGGAACTACAAGGCCTGGGCGGGGTGTACTCCGAGATCTTCCTGCCCCTGCATGGCGAACATCAGGCCCACAACGCCGTGATCGCTCTGGCAGCCGTCGAGGCCTTCTTCGGTGCCGGCGCCCAGCGTCAACTCGACGTCGACACCGTCCGGGCCGGATTCGCAGCGGCCCGAAGCCCGGGACGGCTGGAGCGGATGCGCAGTGCACCAACGGTATTCATCGACGCCGCGCATAATCCCTCCGGAGCCGAGGTGCTCACGAGGGCTTTGACGACGGAGTTCGACTTCCGCCACCTGGTGGGTGTGGTCAGCGTGATGGGGGACAAGGATGTGACCGGCATCCTGACCGCGCTGGAACCGGCGTTCGACCGGATCGTGGTGACGAACAACGGCTCGCCCCGGGCGATGGATGTCGACACCCTGTGGTTGCGGGCAGAGGAGATCTTCGGACCCGAACGGGTGCTGCGGGCCGAGACGCTGCCCGACGCCATCGAGACGGCCACCGCTCTGGTCGAGGACGCCGCAGAACATTCCGGTGGGATGTCGGGAGTCGGCATCGTCATCACCGGCTCGGTGGTGACCGCGGGGGCGGCCCGGTCACTGTTCGGAAAGACCCCCGAATGACGGCGCCGCAGGATCCCGCGGCTCCGGATCCCGATGTCGCCGGCTCCGCGGCTCCGGATCCCTCCGCGGCTCCGGATCCCTCCGCGGCTCCGGATCCCTGGAAGAGCTTCCGCGGGGTGATGGCTGGGACCCTGATCCTGGAGATCATCACCGTGCTGCTGGCCCTGCCGGTGGTCGCGGCCGTCGGCGGCGGATTGACCGCCTTGTCGACGGCCTTCCTGGTCGGTTTCGCAGTGTTGCTCGGCCTGCTGGCCGGAATGCAGGGCCGGCCGTGGGCAATCTGGGCCAACCTCGGCGTGCAACCGCTGCTACTGCTCGGCTTCTTCCTCTACCCGGCTGTCGGCTTCATCGGCGTGCTGTTCATCGTGGTGTGGGCGGTGATCGCGTATCTGCGCGCCGAGATGCTGCGCCGGCAGCGGCTGGGCTTGTTACCCGGTCAGCAGCGGCCCGCGGACTGACCGGTACTCTTCCGGACGTGACCGTGCCGGAGATGATGCGGAGCGAAGCGATGAGGAGGAGCGGCGCCAGATGACCGAGCAGACTTTGGTGCTGATAAAACCTGACGGCGTGCGACGCGGGGTGATCGGCGAGATCATCGGCCGGATCGAGCGTAAGGGCCTCACCATCGCCGCCCTGGAGCTCAAGCATGTCGGAAATGACCTGGCCGCGGCACACTACGCAGAGCACAAGGACAAGCCGTTCTTCGGTGAACTTCTTGAATTCATCACCTCCGGCCCGGTCGTCGCAGCGGTCTTGGAAGGCCCGCGGGCCGTCGCGGCGTTCCGGCAGCTGGCCGGCGGCACCGACCCGGTCGAGAAGGCCACGCCCGGCACGATCCGCGGTGACTTCGGCCTGGAGACCCAGTTCAACCTGGTGCACGGGTCGGATTCGCCGGAGGCGGCTGCCCGCGAGATCGCCCTCTGGTTCCCTGGGCTCTGACCTGACTTGCCGGGTCCTCACGACCTGACTTGCCGGGTCCTCACGTCCGTGTCGGACGGTGTGGGATACTAGAGACGAAGGCCCGGCAACGGGTCTTTCGGAATGAGACTTCAGACGTGCGCGACCACCGCATACGCGGTGTGGCGCGGACCGTCAACGGCCGTCATTCAGCCAGGCACCGAAGGGTTCTCCCGAACCCGACGGAGCGAGACCTATTGAAGGGCCGGCAACCGCCGGTCCTATAGCGGAAGCCCTCGAGTGGCCGCGTCGCAAGGACGCGCCCGGGGGCTTGAGGAGATTAAGTGGCCGATGATGATCGCAACCCGGAACTGCACGAATCCCCGTCGCCGTGGCCACCGCCATCGGCCGGTGAGGATCTGCCCGAACGCCTGAGGGTCCACGAGCTGGCAAGGGTGCTCGGCACCACCAGCAGGCGCATCGTCGATGCGTTGACCGAGTTCGACGGTCGCGCCCGCAGCGCCCAGTCCAGCGTCGACCAGGCCGAGGCCCATCGGGTTCGCGACCTGCTCGCGGCCCCGCCGGCTGACGCTGATGTCACGCCGGCCTCCGATTCGACGACGGATCTGCCTGCTGACAGCGCGATGATCATCGTCAGCAGCCAGGAGACAGAGCCGGAATCGCGGCTGATCCTGGAGACGCCCGATACCGCCGCCGTTGCCGAGCAGCCCACCTACATGCCGCTGTTCGTCGCCCCGCAGCCCGTCGTCGCGCCCGCCCTTCCCGGCGGCACCGACGCCGATGACGCCGACGTCGATGACGAGGACGGCGAGGATGCCGAGGACGCCGAGGACGGCGCCGACGCCGAGGGCGAACGCCCGGCGAATCGCCGTCGCCGCCGCGGCCGCCGTGGACGCGGGCGAGGCCGGGGAGAACAAGGCGGAGCCGACGGCGAGGACTCAGAGGATTCAGCGGACTCCGAAGCCCCGACTGAGGCGACAGCAGACTCCGCCGAGGATTCCGAGGATTCCGACGGCGATGACGATGAGTCGGCCGGCGGCGAGGGTGCCACCCGTCGCCGTCGCCGTCGGCGTCGGCGCAGGGCCGGGAACGCCGACGATGCCGAAGCTGCCTCAACCGATGACCCGCCGAACACCGTCGTCCATGAGCGGGCCCCCCGCTCGAAGGCCGAGCGCTCCGACGCGGGCGAGATCCAGGGCATCAGCGGATCGACCCGCCTCGAGGCCAAGCGGCAGCGCCGCCGGGACGGCCGTGACGCGGGCCGGCGCCGTCCGCCGATCCTGACCGAAGCGGAATTCCTGGCCCGCCGCGAGGCCGTGGACCGGGTCATGGTGGTGCGCGACAAAGTCCGCACCGAACCGCCCCACCAGGGAGCGCGGTATACCCAGATCGCCGTCATGGAGGACGGCATCGTCGTCGAGCATTTCGTGACCTCGGCGGCATCGGCTTCCCTGGTCGGCAACATCTACCTCGGCATCGTTCAGAACGTGCTGCCCTCGATGGAGGCGGCGTTCGTCGACATCGGCCGCGGCCGCAATGGGGTGCTCTACGCCGGTGAGGTCAACTGGGAGGCCGCCGGTCTGGGCGGAGCCAACCGCAAGATCGAGCAGGCTCTCAAGCCCGGCGACTACGTCGTCGTCCAGGTCAGCAAGGATCCGGTCGGACACAAGGGCGCCCGGCTGACCACCCAGGTGTCGCTGGCTGGCCGTTATCTGGTGTACGTGCCCGGCGCCTCGTCGACCGGCATCAGTCGCAAGCTTCCCGACACCGAACGGCAGCGACTCAAGGACATTCTGCGCGAGGTCGTTCCCGCCGACGCCGGGGTGATCATCCGCACGGCCTCCGAGGGCGTCAAGGAAGACGACATCCGCACCGACGTCGACCGACTGCAGGAGCGGTGGACCAAGATCGCTGAGCAGGCTGAGGCGACCAAGGCCAAGAAGGCCGGCGCCGCGGTAGCCCTCTACGAGGAACCTGATGTTCTGGTCAAGGTCATCCGAGATCTGTTCAACGAGGACTTCTCCGGGCTGATCGTCTCCGGTGACAACGCTTGGGAAACCATCACCGGGTACGTGGAGTCGGTTGCGCCGGAATTACTTTCGAAACTCACCAAGTACGAGAATCGGTCTGATGTCGCCGGCCAGGCGGCTCCGGCGGACCGCCCCGACGTGTTCGCGGTGCACCGCATCGACGAGCAGTTGGCCAAGGCGATGGACCGTAAAGTGTGGCTGCCCTCCGGCGGCACCCTGGTCATCGACCGCACCGAGGCGATGACGGTCGTCGACGTCAACACCGGCAAGTTCACCGGCGCCGGTGGCAACCTGGAGCAGACCGTCACCAAGAACAACCTCGAGGCCGCCGAGGAGATCGTGCGCCAACTGCGGTTGCGCGATATCGGCGGGATCGTCGTCATCGACTTCATCGACATGGTGCTGGAGTCCAACCGCGATCTGGTGCTGCGGCGCCTCACCGAGGCCCTGGCCCGTGACCGGACCCGCCATCAGGTCTCCGAGGTGACCTCGCTGGGCCTTGTGCAACTGACCCGCAAGCGGTTGGGCACCGGTCTGATCGAAGCGTTCTCCACCACCTGCTCGCATTGCAGCGGCCGGGGGATACTCATGCACGTCGAGCCGGTGGATCACGCTCCGGCGACCGGCCGCAAGGTCGAGCCGGCCGGCGGCGGCCGCCGCAACAGGCGGGGCCGCAAGGGCCGTGGCGAGGAGGCCGTCGCGGTGGCGGTGGCGGTGGACGAAACGGTCAGCCGGATTCCCGCCCACGTTCCCGGTGAACACCCCATGTTCAAGGCGATGGCCGCGGCGAAGAACGGTGATGAGGAGTCCTACGAGGAATCCGATGAAGCCGTCGACGAGTTGGCCGAGGACTTCGACGCCGACCTGATCGCCGGGGAGGCCGGCGAGGGTGAGGCCGCAGAACTCGACCTTGTTGCCGGCTTGGACGAGGACGACGACGACCTCGGCGAGGACGACGACGAGGACGACGACGAGGACGACGACGAGGACGACGACGAGGACGACGACCTCGACGATGACGACGACGACGAGGACGAGGACGACCTCGATGAGGTCGACGAGGACGTTATCGACGACGATTCGATCGAGGAGGACGAAAGCCTCGAAATCGTCGATCAGGAACCAGACGAGGCAGAAGATGGCGAGGTCGAGCCATCGCCGGGAGCCCGGAGGCCCCGCCGCCGGTCAGCGGCCCGGCCTGCCGGTCCACCCGCGGTTTGACCCTCCCATGCTGGTCACGTACCCTTGAGCAGTTGTCGCCAGGCCCTGAGTCCGTTGAGACGAGGGCCGGCGGCAGCGGGACGGCCCGGTAAGCCGGCGCCGACCGCGACCAACACCCGCTCGCGCAACCTCCGGTAGCGCGTGCCCACGAACTAGAGCGACGTCCGCGTCGCCGACTGGAAGAGGAACGATGGCAGCCGACACAGCCACCTACGCGATCGTCAAGACGGGCGGCAAGCAGTACAAGGTCGCAGTCGGCGACATCCTGAAGGTCGAGAAGATCGAGTCCGAACCGGGCGCCTCGGTGTCGCTGCCGGTCGCCCTGGTCGTCGACGGCGCCAAGGTCACCACCAACGCCAACGAACTGGCCAAGGTCTCGGTCACCGGCGAGATCCTCGAGCACACCAAGGGCCCCAAGATCCGCATCCACAAGTTCAAGAACAAGACCGGCTATCACAAGCGGCAAGGCCACCGTCAGCCTTTGACGGTCCTCAAGGTCACCGGCATCAAGTAAAGGGAGCGAGGAGACATGGCACATAAGAAGGGCGCTTCCAGCTCACGCAACGGCCGCGAATCCAACGCCCAGCGACTCGGCGTCAAGCGGTTCGGTGGTCAGGTCGTCAAGGCCGGCGAGATCATCGTCCGCCAGCGTGGCACCCACTTCCACCCCGGCGTCAATGTCGGCCGTGGCGGCGACGACACTCTGTTCGCCACCGCCCCCGGTGCGGTGGAGTTCGGTCTCAAGCGCGGTCGTAAGACCGTCAACGTCGTTCGCGCCGTCCGGCCGGAGGCCTAGGCGTCTCGGGGGCTGCAGACGTGCCCCGTTTCGTCGACCGCGTGGTGATTCACACCCGCGCGGGTAACGGGGGTAACGGTTGCGCCTCGGTGCACCGGGAGAAATACAAGCCACTCGGCGGTCCCGACGGTGGCAACGGCGGACGCGGCGGCAGTGTCGTGCTGGTGGTCGACCCCCAGGTGCACACTCTTCTCGATTTCCACTTCCACCCGAACGTCGTCGCGGCGTCGGGTAAGCAGGGCATGGGCGGCGATCGCGACGGCGCCGCCGGTGGCGATCTCGAGGTCAGAGTGCCCGACGGCACCGTCATCCTCGATGAACACGGCCGACTGCTGGCCGACCTGGTCGGTGCCGGCACTCGTTTCGTCGCCGCCGAGGGTGGCCGCGGCGGCCTCGGCAACGCCGCGCTGGCCTCCAGGGCGCGCAAGGCCCCCGGTTTCGCCCTGCTCGGTGAGAAGGGGCAGGCCCGCGACCTCACCCTGGAATTGAAATCCGTCGCCGACGTCGGACTGATCGGGTTCCCGTCGGCGGGTAAGTCATCGCTGGTGTCGACCATCTCGGCGGCCAAACCCAAGATCGCCGACTACCCGTTCACCACCCTGGTGCCCAACCTCGGCGTGGTCTCGGCCGGCGACCACACCTTCACCGTGGCCGACGTACCCGGTTTGATCCCGGGCGCCTCAGAGGGCCGCGGCCTCGGACTGGACTTCCTGCGCCACATCGAACGCTGCGCTGTGCTGGTACATGTCGTGGACTGCGCGACGCTGGAACCCGGCCGGGACCCTGTCTCCGATATCGAGGCCGTCGAAGCGGAACTGGCCGCCTACCGTCCCACGCTGCAAGCCGACTCCATGCTGGGCGACCTGGCTGATCGGCCCCGTGCCGTAGTGCTGAACAAAATCGACGTGCCGGAGGCCCGCGAGCTTGCCGACTTCGTCCGGCCGGAGATCGCGGAGCGCGGCTGGCCGGTGTTCGAGGTCTCGACGGTGAGCCGGGAAGGCTTGCGCGAGTTGACCTTCGGGCTGTGGGACATGGTCGCCGCCTACCGGGCAGCTCAGCCGCCGGTGGTGGCCCGCCGGCCGGTGATCCGCCCGATCCCGGTGGACTCCAGCGGCTTCACCGTCGAACCCGACCCCACCCATGCCGGGGGCTTCATCGTGCGCGGCAGTCGTCCGGAACGCTGGGTCGCACAGACCGACTTCAATAACGATGAGGCGGTCGGCTACCTCGGTGACCGACTGGCCCGACTCGGAGTCGAGGACGAGTTGCTCAAACGCGGCGCCAAGGCCGGGTGCGCGGTGACCATCGGCGACATGACCTTCGACTGGGAGCCACAGACACCCGCCGGCGTGGACGTGACGCTGTCCGGCCGCGGCACCGACGTCCGGGTTGAGCGCAACGACCGGATCGGCGCTGCCGAGCGCCGGGAAGCCAAACGCCAGCGGCGGGAGTCCGGGGACGAACAGTGAGTGGGGACCATAGTTCCCACCGGCATAGTTCCCACCGGCACGCCGTCCGCACCGCACGCAGCATCGTCGTCAAGATCGGTACCACCGCACTGACCGACCCGTCCGGGTTGTTCGATCCCACCCGGTTGGCGGCGCTGGCCGACGCCATCGAGGCTCGAATGAAAGCCGGCACCGACGTGGTGATCGTGTCGTCCGGTGCTATCGCCGCCGGGATTGAACCCCTCGGGTTGTCCAAGCGGCCGACGGATCTGGCCACCAAGCAGGCCGCCGCCAGCGTCGGGCAGGTTGCTCTGGTCAACGCGTGGAGCACCGCCTTTGGACGGTACGACCGCACCGTCGGGCAGGTGCTGCTCACCGCCCACGACATCTCCCAGCGGGTGCAGCACACCAACGCCCAACGCACGCTGGACCGGTTGCGGGCCCTGCACGCGGTGGCGATCGTCAACGAGAACGACACGGTGGCCACCAACGAGATCCGGTTCGGGGACAACGACCGGCTTTCGGCGCTGGTCGCCCACCTCGTCGGTGCCGATGCGCTGGTGCTGCTCTCCGATATCGACGGCTTGTACGACGGCGATCCGCGGAAGGCCGCCAAAGACAGTCCGGCGCAATTCATCCCCGAGGTCGCCGGTCCCGACGACCTCGACGGTGTGGTGGCCGGGCAGGGCAGCCTGCTGGGCACCGGGGGAATGGCCTCCAAGCTGTCCTCGGCGCTGCTGGCCGCCGACGCCGGGGTGCCGGTGCTGCTGGCCGCGGCTGCCGACGCCGCCGACGCGCTCACCGAGGCCTCGGTGGGCACGGTGTTCGCCCCGAGGCCTTCCCGAATGTCGTCGCGGCGCTTCTGGGTTCGCTATGCCGCGGAGGCCGCCGGCTCGCTGAGCCTGGACGCCGGAGCGGTACGGGCGGTGGTCAATCAGCGTCGCTCGCTACTGCCCGCCGGGATCACCGGGTGCGCCGGCAAGTTCTTCGGCGGCGACGTGGTGGAACTGCACGGCCCCGAGGGACAGATGGTGGCCCGCGGTGTGGTCGCCTACGACGCCGCCGAATTGGAAACCATGATCGGACGATCCACCTCCGACCTGCCGGTCGAGTTACGTCGGCCGGTCGTTCACGCCGACGATCTGGTACCCGCTTGACCTGTCAGAGCGGTTGCCATCACGACGGCCTTGTGGAGTGCGGCCCGGATCACCGCCGCCCGCTGGACGGCCATTTCCAAGGCGTCGTTATCGGCTTGAAGCATCGGCACCCCGTGCGCCTCCGCGGTGGCCTCCACGCAGTCGCGCACGGCGGGGTCGGCGAGCACCAGCGCGGCCGGTAAACCGGGCTGGATGTCCTTGGGGCGCACCAGCCCCCGGTAGTGCACCTCAGCAGGGATGTAGAGGGTGAAGATGCCGCGGTCCAGGTGCAGGTCGGCGACCACCGCGACGGCGGTCAGAGCGGCGTGGGTCACGCCGGTGAGCACCAGGCCCCGGCCGGGGAACCACCAGACCGGGAGTCGGTCGACCTGTTTGGTGACCGCGTCGGTGAGCAGATAGCCCACCAGTCGGCGGGTCCGGATCTCGGTGACCTTCCCCCAGGCCACCTCGTCGCCGTCGAACTCGATGCCGCCGGGGCTGACCACCACTGAGCCGAACTGGTTGAGCTGCCGGGCGATTGGACGTAGTAGTCCCGGCATCTTGGGCAGCCGCGCTGCCAGCTCACCGACACCCACACCCCAGCGTGCGGTGGCCGGTCCGGGGTCGGGGCGGACGGGTTTGAGCACCGTCTGGCCGACCCCCACCGCGAACGCCGACGCGACGTCAAGCACTGAAACCATCAGGGCAGCCTACGTGAGCCGGCTGCCGGTGAGTTCTTCGGCAAGCAGAGCAAGGATCGGCGAACAGCCCGCATCCACCTTCACTGTTGCGAGGTCATCGCCGCGGGTGGGTCCGCGGTTGAGGATCGCCACCGGAATCCCTTTGGCGGCGGCGTGCCGGACGAACCGGTAGCCGGAGAACACCGTCAGCGAAGAGCCGGCCACCAAGAGCACCTCAGAATCGTCCACGAGCGAATACGCCTGTTCAACAACCTCTTTGGCAACCGACTCACCGAAGTAGACGATGTCCGGTTTGAGCATTCCGCCACACTGCGGGCAGTCGACGAACCGGAAAGACTCGGTATCGCCGACGACCGCATCGGCGTCCGGCGCCACCGCCAACCCGCCTACTTTCTCGGCGCGTTCGGTGAAGCCGGGATTGGCCGCTTCCAGTTGCTCGGCCAGCGCAGAACGCGATATGCCGTACTCGCAGTCCAGGCACACCACGTGCGCATAGGTGCCGTGCAGGTTGATCACGGTGCGGCTACCCGCCTTGGTGTGTAGCAGGTCGACGTTCTGGGTGATCAGGCCGGAGACCACGCCGGCCCGCTCGAGAGCGGCCAGTGCCCGGTGGCCGGCGTTGGGTTCGGTCTGCGCCATATGCCGCCAGCCCAGGTGGTTACGCGCCCAGTAACGCTGCCGGTATTCGCGGCTGGAGGTGAACTGGCGAATCGTCATCGGGTTGGCAGGCGGGGAATCCGGACCACGGTAATCCGGAATGCCGGAGTCGGTGGAGATCCCGGCGCCGGTGAGCACCGCAACCCGGCGGCCGATCAGCAGTGCGACCAGTCCGGGGGCATCCACATCACGAGATTAGGTCAGATCAGGCATTCGGTGCTGGGTGGCAGGTCACGCCGCGCGCCCCAGGAGCGCGGCGTCGCTTCGCCGGGGGACGCTGCTTCGGGCCTTGCCCGCGCGGGTGGGCATGGCGATGAAACCGCCGGGACGGACCACCCCCAGCGGGCCGCGCGCCGCGAACCGCAAAGCGCCGGTGGACTCGAGTGCGAACCCGAACTTGGCCTGGCGGTGACCGAGGCCGATCCCGGTGGTGAAGAAGAACAGCATGCCGACCAACCCCGGGAAGGCGGCCAGTGCGAGTTCCTTCAGCGTCACCTCGCGCAGCGCTTCACGGACTTCGTCGGCCACCTGGCTCGCGACCCGTCCGATCCAGGAAGTTTCGGTGCCACCCATGGGGGAGGGTCCGGCGGAGGGTCCGGCGGTGCCGCCCGTCGATTGCGGCGGGG
>DAIPYT010000002.1:27425-60971 GCA_036782595.1 Mycobacterium sp.
GCTGCGCACCCGCCCCGGACACCCCAGGTGTCACGGTCACCGATGGCGCGGTAGGCGGGGTGGTCAGGATGGCGCGGTTGCGATCCGCGCGCGCCGGTGCGGGAGCGGAATCGGAGTCCCGGGCCGGCGCGGACGGTGCGGCGGTGAGGGCGGCGGTGATGGTCACGCTGCTGGGAATGGTGACGGGGACGTTGGTAGGGATGACGGTGGCGGGGATGATGTCGGGGATCGGGACTGTGATGCTCACCGAGGCAGTGGCCGTCGGAGCGGTTGTGGCGCTGGGGGTTTCGGCTTCGATGCTCTTGCCATTTCCCTGCCCGAGCTGGCTGCTGACCGCTGCGGCTACCGACTTCCCGAAGGAATTGGGAGCGCCGCCAGTGCTGGTCGGTTTGTCTTTCCCGGTCGCCCCGCCGGCCACCGGAGATGCGGCACCCGGCAACGTCTTGGGCCCGGAACCGCTGTTACCGGGAGCGGAACCGCTGTTGCCGGGAGCGGAACCGCTCTTACCGGGAGCGGAACCGCTGTTGCCGGGAGCAGAGCCGCTGTTGCCCGCGGAGCCGCCTGACGCGGCAGCCGACGGTTTGCCGCTGCCGTTGCCGCCGCCTTTGTCGCTGTGCGAATCCGGCGCAGCGACAGCCACCCCACCGGTCAGCAAAAAACCAGCCGCAGCCAAAGCGGCGGCCTTCACCGGCAGATATCGGCGGTCAACCAAGGGATTCCCTAACCTCTGAGCAAAGCTGAGAATTTATCATAAACGTAAGTCCTTGCGATGTCTACGGGCCACCGGGTACTGCCACAGGCCACAATGAGGTGTGGACTTCACTGGGGCCGATTTCTTTGGGGCCGACTTCTTAGGGGCCTACCGGCACGGCTTCGCGCGGGTGGCGGCGTGTACGCACCGGACGGTGCTGGCCGACCCGGCAGCCAATGCCGCCTCGGTGCTGCGGATCGCCCGGGAGTGCCACGACGACGGAATCGCGGTGGCGGTCTTTCCGGAGTTGACCCTGTCGGGCTACTCCATCGAGGACATCCTGCTGCAGGACAGCCTGCTGGACGCGGTCGAGACCGCCCTGGCCGACCTGGTAGCCGGCTCCGCCGACCTGCTGCCGGTGCTGGTCGTCGGCGCCCCGCTGCGCCATTTGCACCGCATCTACAACACCGCCGTGGTGATCCATCGCGGCCGGATCCTCGGCGTCGCGGTCAAGTCCTATCTGCCCACCTACCGGGAGTTCTACGAGCGCCGGCAAATGGCGCCGGGCGACGACATGACAGGCGCCATCCGGTTGTCCGGCGCTGAGGTGCCCTTCGGCCCGGACCTGCTGTTCGCCGCATCCGATACGCCCGGTCTGGTGTTGCATGTCGAGATCTGCGAAGACATGTTCGTTCCGGTACCGCCCAGCGCGGAGGCGGCCCTTGCGGGTGCGACGGTGCTGGCCAACTTGTCGGGCAGTCCCATCACCATCGGCCGCGCCGAGGACCGCAAGCTGTTGGCCCGTTCAGCGTCAGCGCGCTGCCTGGCCGCCTATGTCTACGCGGCCGCCGGCGAAGGTGAATCCAGCACCGACCTGGCCTGGGACGGCCAGACCATGATCTACGAGAACGGCCGGCTGCTGGCGGAGTCGGAGCGTTTCCCCAAGGGCGACCGCCGGTCGGTCGCCGACGTCGATCTCGACCTCTTGCGGGCCGAACGGCTGCGGATGGGAACCTTCGATGACAACCGGCGCCACCACCAGAGCGGATTGTCGTTCCGCCGCATCGACTTTCAGCTTGAACCGCCGGGCGGCGACATCGGACTGCGCCGCGAGGTGGAGCGTTTCCCGTTCGTGCCTAACGACCCGGTACGGCTCGAGCAGGACTGCTACGAGGGCTACAACATCCAGGTCTCCGGCCTGGAGCAGCGGCTGCGGGCGTTGAACTATCCCAAGGTCGTCATCGGGGTTTCCGGTGGACTGGACTCCACCCATGCCCTCATCGTCGCGGCCAAGGCGATGGACCGGGAAGGCCGGCCCCGCAGCGACATCCTGGCGTTCACCCTGCCCGGGTTCGCCACCGGTGAGCGCACCAAGGGCAACGCGATCGCGCTGTCGAAGGCCCTCGGGGTGACCTTCGCCGAGATAGACATCCGGTCGACGGCGACGCTGATGCTCACCGAGATCGGTCATCCGTTCTCCCGTGGCGAGGCCGTGTATGACATCACCTTCGAGAACGTGCAGGCCGGACTGCGCACCGACTACCTGTTCCGGATTGCCAACCAGCGTGGCGGCATCGTGCTGGGCACCGGCGACCTCTCGGAGCTGGCGCTGGGCTGGTCGACCTACGGCGTCGGCGATCAGATGAGCCACTACAACGTCAACGCCGGAGTGCCGAAAACCCTTATCCAGCACCTGATCCGCTGGGTCATCGGGTCGGGGGAGTTTGACGATGAGGTCGGTGGCATCCTGCAATCGGTCCTCGACACCGAGATCACCCCGGAACTGGTGCCCGCCGGTGCCGGCGAGCAGGTCCAGAGCAGCGAGGCCACCGTGGGGCCGTATGCGCTGCAGGACTTTTCGCTGTTCCAGGTGCTGCGCTACGGATTCCGGCCGTCGAAGATCGCCTTTCTGGCCTGGCACGCGTGGAGCGACCCGGATCGGGGCGACTGGCCCCCCGGCTTCCCGCCCGATAAGCGTCCGGCCTATTCGCTGTCGGACATCCGGCACTGGCTGAAGGTGTTCGCTCAGCGCTACTACTCCTTCAGCCAGTTCAAGCGCTCCGCCCTGCCCAACGGTCCCAAGGTGTCGCACGGCGGATCGCTGTCGCCCCGCGGCGACTGGCGCGCTCCATCGGACATGGCGGCCACCGTGTGGCTGGCGGAGATCGACCGGGAGATTCCGGAAGGCTGACCCCCGAAAGGCCGACCCCCGGAAGGCCGACCCCCCCGAAAGGTCGACCCTCAGCCTGCAGGCGGCTGGACGCCCAGAACCCGTTGAATATCGGCCTTCATCGCCTGAAGTTGCGCTCCCCAGTAGCCCCAGCTGTGCGTCCCGGCGGGGGGGAAGTTGAACACGGCGTTGCGGCCGCCGGCCGCCAGATACTTCCGCTGGAACTCCTTGGTGGTGTCCAGGGTGACGTTTTCCAGGTAGCCCGCGGTGAACGACCCCATGATGGTGGGATCGGCGTCCAGTTCCGACGGCGCCCCGGTGCCGCAATACACCCACACCGCCGTGCCGTTGGCGACCAATCGACCGATGTTCACCATCGGGTCGTTGCGCGCCCAGGCGACGTCGCCCTTGGGGCCCCACATGTCGTAGGCGCTGTATCCGCCGGCGTCGCGCATGGCGATGTTGATCAGGATCGGCCACAGTCCGATCGACGGGTTGAGGAACCCGGACAGCGACGCTGCGAAAAGGAACTGTTCGGGGTGCCAGATCGCCAGCGTCAACGCCGCGCCCCCCGACATTGAGAGGCCCACCACCGCATTGCCTGTCGGCGCGACGCCCTTATTGGCCGCCAGCCAGGCCGGTAGCTCGCGGGTCAGGAAGGTCTCCCACTTGTAGGTGACGGTGCCGGCTCGACCGGCGGCCGGCCGGTACCAGTCGGTGTAGAAGCTCGACTGACCCCCGACGGGCATCACCACCGACAGACCCGAATCGTGGTACCACTCGAACGCGGCGGTGTTGATGTCCCACCCGTTGGTCTCGTCCTCGGCGCGCAGTCCGTCCAGCAGGTAGACGGCGTGCGGACCGCCGAACTGGAACTCCATGCGGATATTGCGCCCCATCGCCGGAGACGGCACGTCGAAGATCTCGATCGGAAGGCCCGGGCGCGAGAACGCGGCGGCGTTCGGCGGTGTGGATGTGGCCGCCATCAACGCGGCCGCGGCGACTGCGGTGCACCGCCGCCCTCGCGCCTTCCAGTCGGCCCTGCCAGATGTCATGGCCGGAAAGTAGCAACTCCGCGACACCTCCATCCGGCGGCCGCGCGGGCTTGTGACCGCTTCGTTAGGTCTTCTCTATACGAGCTATACGGCAGACGTGAGATCCCCAACCCGTCGGTTGGTGGAGAACCGATACCCTGGGTAGATGAGCGTGCAAGCCCCCTCTCAGACCGTCGACGACGTGCGTGGATGCGTGCACGACGCCGCACGCCGTGCTCGGGTCGCCGCCCGCACCCTCGGATCGCTGACCACCGCGGTCAAGGATCGGGCGCTGCACGCCGCCGCCGATGCAGTGCTCACCCACACCCACCGGATCCTGGCCGCCAACGCCTCCGATCTGGAAGTGGCACGGGCGGCTGGCACCCCGGAGGCGATGCTGGACCGGCTTGCCCTCAACCCGCAGCGGATCGACGGAATCGCCGCCGGGTTGCGGCAGGTCGCGGGCCTGCCCGACCCGGTCGGCGAGGTGCTGCGCGGCCGGACGATGCCCAACGGTCTGCAGGTGCGCCAGCAGCGGGTACCGCTCGGTGTGGTGGGGATGGTCTATGAGGGCCGGCCCAACGTCACCGTGGACGCGTTCGGTCTGACGTGCAAGTCCGGCAACGCCGTGCTGCTGCGCGGCAGTTCCTCGGCGGCCAATTCCAACGCCGAGCTCGTCACCGCGCTGCGGGGGGCGCTGCGCGGTGAAGGCCTGCCCGAAGATGCGGTACAACTTCTGCCCAGCGCCGACCGGTCCAGCGTCACCCACCTCATCCAGGCCCGTGGACTGGTCGACGTGGTGATCCCGCGCGGCGGCGCCGGCCTGATCGAGGCGGTGGTGCGCGACGCGCGCGTCCCCACCATCGAGACCGGCGTCGGTAACTGCCACGTGTATGTGCACGCAAGCGCCGATATCGACGTCGCCGAACGAATCGTGTTGAACGCCAAGACCCGTCGGCCCAGCGTCTGCAACACCGCCGAGACACTCCTGATCGACGCCGCCCTCGCCGACACCGCAGGACCCCGGTTGGTCGAGGCGCTACAGCGCGCCGGGGTCAGCGTTCACGAGAACCCCACCGAAGAGGAACTGCGGGCCGAATTCCTCTCGCTGGATATCGCATTGGCCTACGTGGACGGACTCGATGCGGCCATTGACCACATCAACACCTACGGCACCGGCCACACCGAGGCCATCGTCACAGGAGATCTGGCCGCTGCGCAACGGTTCACCGAACGTGTCGATGCCGCGGCGGTCATGGTCAACGCCTCCACCGCCTTCACCGACGGCGAGCAGTTCGGCTTCGGCGCCGAGATCGGCATCTCCACCCAGAAGCTGCACGCCCGTGGCCCGATGGGCCTGCCCGAACTGACCTCGACCAAGTGGATCGTCTACGGCGACGGTCACATTCGGCCCGCCTAGACCCTATTACCTGGGAGATCCCATGACTGATTCCGCCGCGTCCGCCGCGTCCGCCGGGGCCCTGGCGCCGCTGTTCGCCGATATCGCCGACGTCACCATCCAACTCGCGCAGACCGGCTATTTGGCCGACACCGCCACCGCCACCGCGGTGTTCCTCGCCGACCGACTGGGCAAGCCGCTGTTGGTGGAAGGCCCCGCCGGGGTGGGAAAGACCGAACTGGCCCGCGCGGTCGCCGCGGCCACCGGCTCGGGCCTGGTCCGCCTGCAGTGCTACGAAGGGGTCGACGAAGCCCGTGCGCTGTATGAGTGGAACCACGCCAAGCAGATCCTGCGCATCCAATCCGGGTCGCAGGGCGGTGACTGGGACCGCACCAAAGACGACGTGTTCAGCGAGGAATTCCTGCTGTCCCGGCCGCTGCTGACCGCGATCCGGCGCACCGAGCCGACCGTGCTGCTCATCGACGAGACCGATAAGGCCGATATCGAAATCGAGGGGCTGCTGCTGGAGGTCTTGAGCGACTTCGCCGTCACCGTCCCGGAACTGGGCACGATCACCGCCACCCGTAAACCGTTCGTGGTGCTGACCTCTAATGCCACCCGCGAGTTGTCCGAAGCGCTCAAGCGGCGGTGTCTGTTCCTGCACATCGACTTTCCCGATCCCGACCTGGAGCGAAGGATCCTGCTGTCCAGGGTTCCGGAACTGCCCGAACGGTTGGCCGAGGAACTCGTTCGCATCATCGGCGTGCTGCGCGGGATGCAACTTAAGAAGCTGCCCTCGGTGGCCGAGACCATCGACTGGGGTCGCACCCTGCTGGCGTTGGGCATGGACACCATCGACGACGCCACCATCGCCGCCACCCTGGGCGTGGTGCTCAAGCACCAGTCCGATCAGCAGCGTGCCGCCAGCGAGCTTCGGCTGAACTGAGATGGCCGTCCGCCGCACCCGCCCCTCGCAGCCGCTGGCCCCCAACGGACTGCCCGGTCATCTGGTCGGATTCGTTGAAGCGCTTCGGGCCCAGGGTATCTCGGTCGGTCCATCCGAGACCGTCGATGCCGGGCAGGTGCTCAGTGTCTTGGACCTCGGTGACCGGGAAATCGTCCGGGAAGGGCTGGCCTGCGCGGTACTGCGTCGCGCCGACCACCGGCAGACCTACGACGCGCTGTTCGACCTGTGGTGGCCCGCCGCGCTGGGCGGACGTACAGTCCTGCCCGACGACGACGAAAACCCCTCTCCGATAGCGCAACTCGACCCTGAGGATGTCGAGGCGATGCGGCAGATGCTGCTCGATCTGCTGACCGACAATCCCGATGTCGGGGATCTCGACGACCGCCTGGTTGCGATGATCGCCGCGATCGTCGAGGCATACGGCCGCTACACCTCCAGCCGTGGCCCGTCGTACTCCTCTTACCAGGCGCTCAAGGCAATGGGTCTGGATCAGTTGGAGGGCCGCCTGCTGGCCGGGCTACTCGCTCCCCATGGGGACGATCCGTCACCCACGAGTGAGCAGATCGCCAAAGCCCTTGCCGCTCAGAAGATCGCTCAGCTGCGCCGGATGGTGGAGAGCGAAACCAAGCGTCGCACCGCCGAGCAACTCGGCCGCGAACACGTCCAGATGTACGGCATTCCGCAGCTGGCCGAGAACGTCGAATTCCTGCGCGCCTCGGGCGACCAACTCCGCCAGATGCGCCGGGTCGTCGCGCCGCTGGCCCGAATGTTGGCGACCCGACTGGCCGCCAAACGCCGACGCCACCGCGCCGGTGCGATCGATCTGCGCAAGACCCTGCGCAAGTCGATGTCCACCGGTGGCGTCCCGATCGATGTGGTGTTACGCAAGCCGCGGCCGGCCCGCCCGGAACTGGTGGTGTTGTGCGATGTCTCCGGGTCGGTGGCCGGATTCAGCCACTTCACCCTGCTGCTCGTGCACGCGCTGCGCCAGCAGTTCTCCCGGGTCCGGGTCTTCGCCTTCATCGACACCACCGACGAGGTCACCCACCTGTTCGGACCCGACGCCGATCTGGCGGTCGCCATCCAGCGCATCACCCGGGAGGCCGGGGTCTACACCCGCGACGGCCACTCCGACTACGGCAACGCCTTCGTCTCGTTCACCGAGAACTTCCCCGGGGTGCTGTCCCCGCGAAGTTCGCTGCTGGTTCTCGGTGACGGGCGCACCAACTACCGCAACCCGGCTGCCGACGTGCTGGCCCACATGGTCACCGCCAGCAGGCACGCGCACTGGCTCAACCCCGAGCCCAGACACCTGTGGGGAAGCGGCGACTCCGCGGTGCCGCGCTACGAAGACATCATCACGATGCACGAGTGCCGTTCGGCCAAGCAGTTGGCCGCGGTGATCGATCAGTTGCTCCCGGTATAGCCCGTAAGCTCTTTCTCCGTGACTTCTCGGCGCAGGCTCGGCGTGATGGGCGGGACGTTCGACCCCATCCACCACGGACACCTGGTCGCGGCCAGCGAAGTCGCCGATCTGTTCAGCCTTGACGAGGTGGTGTTCGTGCCCACCGGTCAGCCGTGGCAGAAGGACCGACACGTGACCGCTGCCGAGGACCGCTATCTGATGACGGTCATCGCAACCGCGTCCAATCCGCGCTTCTCGGTCAGCCGGGCCGACATCGACCGGCATGGTCCGACCTACACCACCGACACCCTGCGAGACCTGCGGGCGTCCTATCCGGATTGCGATCTGTTCTTCATCACCGGCGCCGACGCACTGGCCTCGATCCTCACCTGGCAGGGCTGGGAGGAACTGTTCGGACTCGCTTCCTTCATCGGCGTCAGCCGCCCCGGCTACGAGCTCACCGGTTCCCACGTCGTGGCCGCCTTCGGCAAGCTTCCCGACGGCGCGCTGCGGCTCGTCGAGATCCCCGCGCTGGCGATCTCCTCGACCGACTGCCGCAGGCGGGCCGCCGACGGCCGGCCGATCTGGTACCTGGTGCCCGACGGCGTGGTGCAGTACGTGGCCAAACGCAAGCTATACCGCACACCCGAGGAGGCAGTCAGGTGACAGCGTCGGTCGAAGCGATCCAGATGGCAACGGTGGCGGCGCGGGCCGCGGCCGCCAAGCTGGCCCAGGATGTCGTGGTCATCGACGTCTCCGACCAACTGGTTATCACCGACTGTTTCGTGATCGCGTCGGCATCCAACGAGCGCCAAGTCAACGCCATCGTCGACGAGGTCGAGGAGAAGATGCGGCAGGCCGGGTATAAGCCGGCGCGCCGAGAGGGCACTCGTGAGGGACGCTGGGTGTTGCTGGACTTCGTCGACATCGTGGTTCACATCCAGCACACCGAGGAGCGGAATTTCTATGCGCTGGAACGGTTGTGGCGGGACTGCCCGCTGGTAGCGGTCGACCTCGACGCCGTGGAATCCGACGCCGTGGAATCCGACGCCGTGGAGGAGTCGTGAGGGTGCGCCGGCTGGTCATGCTGCGGCACGGGCAGACCGAGTTCAACGCCGGCAGTCGAATGCAGGGCCAGTTGGACACCGACCTGACCGATCTCGGCCGGGCGCAGGCCGTCGCAGCCGCAGAGGTGCTGGCAAAACGGCAGCCGGTACTCATCGTGTCTTCGGACCTGCGCCGTGCCTATGACACCGCACTGGCTCTCGGCGAACGCAGCGGGCTGCAAGTGCGGATCGACACCCGACTGCGGGAAACCCACCTGGGGGACTGGCAGGGTCTGACCCATGCCGAGGTCGACGCTGCCGCCCCCGGGGCGCGCCTGGCTTGGCGTGACGACGCCACCTGGGCGCCGCACGGCGGGGAGAGCCGAATCGACGTCGCCGACCGGAGCCTGCCACTGGTCGCGGAACTGATTGCCTCGGAACCGGAATGGGGTGCCGATGAACCCGACCGGCCGATGGTTCTGGTCGCCCACGGCGGCCTGATCGCCGCCCTCACCGCGGCCCTGCTGGATCTGCCTGTCGACAGCTGGCCGGTGCTGGGCGGGATGGGGAACGCCAGTTGGGCGCAGCTCTCAGGTCACGGGCCCGCTGACGCGGCTGTCTCTGATCTGCGCTGGCGGTTGGACGTCTGGAACGCATCGGCTCAGGTCGCCAACGATGTCCTCTGAGCCTGGCCCCCCCAAGCGAAAGACCCTCCTGGTCTTCTGCGACTCGCTGTCCTATTACGGACCGCAGGGCGGTCTGCCCGCCGACGATCCGCGGATCTGGCCCAATATTGTTGCCAAGCAACTGGATTGGGATCTGGAACTGATCGGGCGGATCGGTTGGACCTGCCGGGACGTGTGGTGGGCCGCCACCCAGGACCCGCGATCCTGGGCTGCCCTGCCGCGGGCCGGCGCGGTGATCTTCGCGACCAGCGGTATGGATTCGCTGCCCTCGCCGCTGCCCACCGCGGCCCGCGAGTTGATCCGCTACGTCCGGCCTCCACTGCTGCGCCGCTGGGTGCGTGACGGCTACGGCTGGCTGCAGCCCAAGCTATCCCCGGTGTCCCGTTCGGCCCTGCCTCCGCACCTCACCGTCGAGTACCTGGAAATGACCCGTGGCGCAATAGACTTCAACCGGCCCGGAATCCCGATCGTCGCCTCGCTGCCTTCGGTGCACATCGCACCGACTTACGGTCTGGCGCATCACGGCCGAGCGGGGACCGTTGCCGCGATCACCCAGTGGGCCGCAACCCACCACGTCCCACTCGTCGATCTCAAAGAGGCCGTGGCCGAACATGTGATGGGCGGCCGCGGCAACCCGGATGGCATCCACTGGAACTTCGAGGCGCACGAGGCGGTCGCCGAACTGATGCTCAAGGCACTGGTCGAAGCGGGCGTCCCGCAGGGTTCGGACTGACCGGCCGTGCCGGTCGTCGTGGTGACGGACTCCTCGGCGAGGTTGCCGGCAGATCTCACTGTGCCCCTGGGCATTCGGGTGGTGCCACTTCACATCCTGCGTGACGGTGCGGACCTGCGCGACGGTGTCGATGCCATGCCGGTCGATCTCTACCAGAGTCCGCAGGTCAGTACCGCCGGTGCCAGTCCCACCGAACTGGCCGCGGTGTACCGGGCGGCATTGGAGGCCGGCGGCGACGGTGTGGTCGCGGTCCATATCTCGACCGAGTTGTCCAGCACGCTGGGTGCCGCCGAGCACGCCGCCCAGGGTTTCGGTGGTGCGGTGCGGGTGGTCGACTCTCAATCAGCCGGTATGGGAACGGGATTTGTCGCTTTGGCTGCAGCCCGCGCGGCGCGTCAGGGTGCAGACCTTGAGCACGTGGCCGCCGAAGCACAGGCTGCGGTGTCCCGGGTGCACGCCTATATCGTGGTTCAGCGACTGGAGAATCTCCGGCGCAGTGGCCGGATCGGGACGGCCGCCTCCTGGTTGGGCACCGCATTGGCGGTCAAGCCTCTACTGACACTGACTGGCGGTAAACTGGTTCTGGCACAACGGGTTCGCACCATGTCGAAGGCGATCGCCGCAATGGTCGAACAGGTTCTCGAGGTGGTGGGGGAGAGCCGCGCAGCCCTTGCCGTACACCACGTCGACAACCCCGACGGCGCGGCCGACCTCGCCGCCACGCTGGCCGCCGCGCTACCGGCCTGCGGCCCGCCCCTGGTCACTGATCTCGGCCCGGTGCTCGGTGTCCACCTGGGACCGGGAGCCCTCGGTGTTGTGGTTGCCTTGGAGGCTTAGCGTCAGCCCCGCAATCTGTTCAGCCCCGCAATCTGTTCAGCCAAGCCCTTGCGTCACCGACGCAACTGGCCGGCAGCGAGAAGTGGTCGTCTTTCGGGTATTCGCGGGTCTCGACGTTGCCGCCGAGTTCCTTGGCGGCGTTGACGTAGCCGGTCTGCCAGGACACCGGAACCACCGTCCCGTTGTCGAAGGTGTCCATGCACACCAGCACCGGCGCGACGGGCTTCTTACCTGCCGCCGAGCCGGCGTCGATGGCGTCCTTCCACTCGCCGAAGTTCGGCGGGTTCGGGTTGAGCACCGCTCCCTTGAGCCGGAACATCCGCGCGATCACGTCGTTGAGGTGGTGCACCGGTTGGTTGTTCCACGCCGTTTCGATGATCTCGACACCCAGCGGGGTGAACGCCTGCGGCAGCTGCAGCGCCGAGGGGTTCGCCGCGTAGGTGCCGGCCAGCACCATCACCAGGTGCGAGTCCGGAGGGATGTTGGGATTGGTCAGTGCCGCGGTCACCGAAGCGGGGTTCTCCAATGCGATCTTGCCGACCCCCGGGGACATCGGGACGGTGCCGATCAGTTTCAGGTCGCCGTAGTCGGCGGGATCGAGTTCGGCCACCGCCGCGGCCGCGCCGCCGCCTTGCGACCATCCGCCGCATCCCAGCGTGTTGCCGGCCCCTGCACCGAGTTTTCGTGCCGCGTGCGCGATGTAGACCGCGTCACGGGCATTGGTGATGTTCACGGTGTACTGATGCATGCCGGGCGTCCCGAGGCCCTGGTAGTCGGTGGCGCACACCACCCAGCCGTCGTCGATGAAGCCCTGCACACCCGGCACGCCGAAGTCGATCTGCTGGGTGGCCTCAGGCTGGAAATAGGTGATGAGTTCACGGGCCGGGTCGGGCTGCGCCGAGGGGCAGGCGGCGTCGCCCAGACCGGTGGTGCCGTGGCACCAGGTGAAGATGGGCCGGTTCTCGCCCTTGGCGGCCGGGGCGATGACCAGGCCGCTGGCTTCGTGGGCGACCTCGTTGACGTCGCGGGAGATGTACCGGATGCGCCAGGCGCGGGCCCCGGTGATCCCGGTCTCGATTGACTCCTGGGACAGCAGGCTTCCCGGCTCGCCTTGCGGAGGTTGCGGGATCATCGGTTTCGCCGCGGCCCCGGAAACACTCCCGGATCCGGCCGGTGCAGCGCCGACGGTCTTGTCCTTGTCGCCGGAGCCGGGGGAGCACGCCGCCAGCAGTGGAGCGGCGATCGCCACTCCGCCCAGTCCTGCGATCAATTTCCGACGCTCGATATCCACGCGCCGAAAGTTACCTGAAGCGACCGGTAATCGGAGGCAGGTCCTTGAGCGTGACGATGCCTGGTTCGGCGGCAACCACCGCGGGCACCGCGTTGGTGACCGGCATGGCGGTGTAGATCATCCCCAGACCCATGAAGCCGGTTTCGGCCCAGTCCTTCGGCGGCAGGCAGTGCAATACGGTCCGCATGTTCGGCACGCCGAATACCTGGATCACATGGCCGTGCTCGAGTGGCTTGGGCGGCACGACGTGGTTACCCATGGTCCAGTTGAAGCCGACGCTGACCACATTGCGTTCGCCGACCCAGCCGCGGTGGTATCCCAACACCCCGCCCACCGTGCCTTCCGGAATCGTCATGAATCCCAGGTCGGTATCGCCGGTGGCCGTTGTGAAGGTCACGTCGAACGTCATCCGGTCCAGCTCGGCGCCAATGGCATCGGCCATCATCGCCGCGGACTCGGCGAATACCGCGCTCTCTTCGGCCACGCTCTCGGCAAGCCCCGGGGTTTCGGGATCGCAGGAGAATCCCATGGCGGTTTGGGTGCCGGCGGACTCATAGGTGGAGCAGTCCACCGATTCGGTGATCCTGATCTCGTCGACGCGTTCGCACGCCCCGGAAAGCACCATTCCGACCATGTTGGTCATGCCCGGGTGGGCACCGCTGCCGAAGATCGTGGAATTGCCACGTGCACAGGCATTTCGGATCCGACGCAGATCTTCGGGCGTCTGCTTGCCGCCGGTGATCCACGCCGCCGAGGAGCACACGTTCACCCCGGCCTCCAAGAGCCGTTCGAGTTCGTCGATGCTGGGCCACAGCGGGTTGTAGCAGCACGCGTCGGGCTGGGTGGCCAGCAGCGCATCGATATCGTTGGTGGCGGTCACGCCGGTGGGCTCTGGCCAGCCGGCAAGCTCGGCGGCGTCGAGGCCGACCTTGTCCGCGCCGTGGGCGTAGACACCCACCAGTTCCATGTCCGGCCGTCCGATGATGGCGTGCAGTGATCGCCGGCCGATGTTGCCGGTGGTCCATTGGATTACCCGGATGGGCCGGTCATACGTTGGGGTCATGGGCATGTATGTACACCATCGGTGGCCTCCGGCATAGGTTTCCACAAACGCCGACCCATCCACAGCCGCGCGGTCGGCGGATCCATCCGGTCGGTGTCCAGTTCTACCGTCGCGCCATGAGAACCGATGAGCCGCTCGCCAATCTCCAGCGCCGCCTTGGTATTCGGCCGTATGACGCCGACCGCGACGCCGCAGCCGAAGATGGGGACACCGACGGCCCATCAGAACCGGCTTGGGTGCCCGACGGTCAACCGGTCCGCAGGCAGCAATGGCTGGCTGCGATCCGCGCCGACCCCGGTCGGGCCGGGGGGGTCGCGCTGGCGGTCATCGCTGCGCTGGCGGTTCTGGTCACCGTCTTCACCCTGATTCGCCAGCGCCCGGCGCCGGTGGTGTCGGCGAACCTGCCGCCGGTGGAGACGGTGTCGACAGCCAGTACATCGGCGCCGCCGGCACCGCCTGGGAAGGGGATGGTCGTCAGCGTCATCGGACTGGTTCAGCAGCCCGGCCTGGTGACGCTCACACCCGACGCCCGAGTCGCCGACGCCGTCGCCGCTGCCGGCGGCCCCCTGCACGGGGCGGATACTGTCGGTCTCAATCTTGCCCGCCACCTCGCCGACGGCGAGCAGATCGTCGTCGGCATCGCGACGCCGGCCGGTCAACCACCCGCCCTGGGCAGTTCGGTCGGCGGTGCGCGCGATGCGCCTCAGAGTCCCACCACGCCCACCACGCCCACCAAACCCGCCGGCCCGCTGGACCTGAACACCGCGACCGCAGATGAACTGGACGCACTGCCCGGTGTGGGGCCGGTCACCGCGGCTGCGATCGTGGCGTGGCGTTCGGCCAACGGCCGCTTCGCCACCGTCGAGCAGTTGGGTGAGATCGACGGCATCGGCCCGGCGCGACTGGAGAAGCTGCGCCCGATGGTGCGGGTCTGAGGTCATGCCGGAACCGGCCGGGCGACTGGACCTGCGGCTGGTTCCCGGCGCGATCGCGGCGTGGGCGGTGACCGCAGCCGGTGTCGTCTGGGGCGTGGGGCTACCGCTGGCGGCGGTCGGTGCGACTGCGGGAATGGGCTGGCTGCTGGTCTGCCGACTCGCCGGGGGACGGTATCGGTGGCTACCCGCCACAGCGGGCGCTGTGCTGGCCACAACGATCGTCGGTGCCGGATTCGGCATTGCCGTCGCGCTGCGCGCTGATGCCGTCACCCACCACCCGCTGACGGCGCTGGTCGGCCGTACCGCGTGGGTGAGCCTCACACCGGGGGAGAGTCCCCGGCAGTCCGGACCCGGGCGGCTGATGTTCCGGGCCCAGCTACACCGGGTCGCCGACACCGAGATGAGCGCAGCGGTGACCGTTTTCGCGCCGGCCGCCGAGTTCGGGCAACTCGATGCCGGGCAACCCGTTCATGTCCGCGCCCGAATCGGACAACCGGCCCGGCGTGATCTCACCGTGGCCACCCTCACCGCTGTGGGCCGCCCCCGGTTCGGGCAGGCCTCGGCGCTACAACGCGCCGCCCGGTCGGTACGCGACCGATTCGCGTCCGCCGCCCGGGAAGCCCTGCCCGCGGATCAGGCCGCCATGCTGCCCGGACTGGTGCTCGGCGACACCACTGCGGTCCCCGCCGATACCACCGCGGAGTTCCGAATCGCCGGTCTGACCCATCTGACCGCGGTATCCGGCGCCAACGTCACCATCGTGTGTGGTGCGGTCCTGCTGTCCGGATATCTGATCGGCCCCCGGGCGGCGGTCGCACTGGCAGCCCTCGCGCTGATCGCACTGGTCGTGGTCGTGCAGCCCACCGCCAGCGTGCTGCGCGCCGCGATCATGGGAGCGATCGGCCTGCTGGCCGTGCTGGCCTCCCGCCGCCGGCAGGCTATCCCGGTTCTGGCGGCGACGGTGATCGCGCTCATGGTCATGGCGCCTCAGTTGGCCGTCGACATCGGCTTCGCCCTGTCGGTGACGGCGACGGCGGCACTGATACTCCTGGTGCCGGTGTGGTCGGCACGACTGGTGAGTGCAGGCTGGCCCACACCGGTGGCCCACGCGCTGTGTGTCGCCGTGGCGGCGCACCTGGTGACCGCTCCTTTGGTCGCGGCGATATCCGGTCGGTTCAGTGTGGTTTCGGTGCTGGCCAATCTCGCTGTGGCAGTCGTCATTCCGCCGATCACGCTGCTGGGCACCATGGCGGCGACAGTGGTGGCGCTGTGGCCGGGGGCAGCCGATCTGCTGATTCGTTTCACCGGGCCGGAGTTGTGGTGGCTGCTGGCGGTGGCGCGAGCGGCCGCCCATGTGCCCGGCGCGGCGGTGCCGGTGCCTTCGGGGTGGGCGGGTGTGGTCACCGTCGGGTGCGCCGGCGGGGCGGCGGTCGTGTTGTGGCGCCGGCGCTGGTTCCGGCTGGCGGCTGCCGCGGCACTGCTGAGCGGCGCGGCATGGTCGGTGTCGAGTCTCGTCGCCGGGCCGTGACACCATCGGGTGGTGGGCGACGCCGTGGGACTGCATCTGCTGCTCGGTGACGAGGAGCTGCTCATCGAGCGGGCGGTGACGGCGATCCTGCGCACCGCTCGCGCATCGGCCGGCAACGACGATGTTCCGGTGAACCGGATGCGGGCGGGCGACGTTTCCATCAACGAACTCGCCGAATTGCTCAGCCCGTCGCTGTTCTCCGACGAACGGGTCGTCGTCCTGGAGTCCGCCGACGCGGCCGGAAAGGACTCCGTCAGCCTGATCGCCTCAGCGGCCGCCGACCTTCCGCCGGGCACCGTGCTGGCCGTGGTGCACTCCGGCGGCGGGCGAGCCAAGGCGCTGGCCGGCCAGTTGCGCGATATGGGGGCCCAGGTCCATGACTGCGCGAAGATCACCAAGGCCGGTGAGCGGGCCGGCTTTCTGCGTGCCGAATTCCGGGCGTTGCGGGTCAAGGTCGACGACGACACCGTCGCCGCGCTGCTCGAGGCCGTGGGCTCGGACCTTCGTGAACTCGCCGCGGCCTGCTCCCAACTCGTCGCTGACACCGACGGCCGCGTCGATGCCGCCGCGGTGCGCCGCTATCACAGCGGCAAGGCCGAGGTCAGTGGCTTCGAGATTGCCGACAAAGCGGTAACGGGTGATATCGCCGGGGCGGCGGAGGCGCTGCGCTGGGCCAGGGCTCAAGGGGTGGCCCACGTTGTGCTCGCCGATGCGCTGGCTGAGGCGGTGCACTCGATCGCCCGGATTGGTCCGCTGTCAGGCCACCCGAATCGGCTGGCCGGTGAGGTCGGAATGCCACCCTGGCGGATCGAGAAGATCCAGAAGCAGGCGCGGCGTTGGTCCCGCGACAAGGTCGCCGTCGCGATCCGGCTGGTGGCGGCGCTCAACGCCGACGTCAAAGGCGCAGCGGCCGACCCGGACTACGCGCTGGAAACGGCGGTACGCAAGGTCGCCGAATTAGCGGGAGGCCGCTAGTCGCGGCCGTCAACCGCAGATCAGAGCTTGTTGAACGCCTGCGCCAGGGCCGACTTCTTGTTGGCGGCCTGGTTCTTGTGGATGACGCCCTTGGTGGCGGCCTTGTCCAACTTGCGGCTGGTCGTGGCCAGCAGTTCGCCGGCCTTGGCCTTATCGCCCTCGGCTGCGGCGCCGCGGAACGCACGGATGGCGGTGTGCAGTGAGGACTTCACCGACTTGTTCCGCATTCTGCGGCGCTCGTTGGTGAGATTGCGCTTCTTCTGCGACTTGATGTTGGCCACGCGTTAGTTCCTTCACAAAAGCTGGGTTGTCGTTCGCCGGGACTCTGCCTGGGACCTGAGCCCTCGCGGCGTCTTGCGAGAATACCAGTATTGCGGCCCGACTCTCAAAGTCGAGCCACTCAGCCTGCGAAAACAGCCGAAGTCAGGGACCATGAGACGCGTGACCCTTCGCACCCCGCGGGTTGAGGCAAGCCAGGCCGCCCAGCAGTCCGCAGCCGCCGGCGATCATCGGATTTTTGGCGGCTACCGCGATCTGGGGCCGTATGCCGCCGCGTTCGACGAGATGTTCGACCGGCGGGGCAGCGTGCGGGCCCCCTACAAGGGCATCTACGCCGAACTCGGCCCCACCGGTCCAGAGGAGCTGAGTGCCCGCGCCGAGGCACTGGGGCGTGCCTTCGTCGACCAGGGCATCACGTTCGCGCTGTCCGGGCAGGAGGAGCGTCCCTTCCCCCTTGATCTGGTTCCGCGCGTCATCTCCGCCGCCGAGTGGGCGAGGCTGGAAAGCGGCATCGCCCAGCGGGTCGTGGCGCTGGAGCGGTTTCTCGACGATATCTACGGCGACCAGGAGATTCTGCGCGACGGCGTCATCCCGCGCCGGCTGATCACCTCATGTGAGCACTTCCACCGCGAGGCCATGGGCATCGACCCGCCCAACGGGGTGCGGATCCATGTCGCCGGCATCGACATCGTCCGCGACGCTCAGGGCACCTTCCGGGTACTGGAAGACAATCTGCGGTCCCCGTCCGGGGTCTCCTACGTGATGGAGAACCGCCGGGTGATGACGAGGGTGTTCCCGAACCTGTTCGGCACCCATCGGGTGCGCTCGGTCGACGACTATCCCTCCCATCTGTTGCGCGCCCTACGCAATGCCGCGGCCACCAACGAGTCCGATCCGACCGTGGTCGTGCTGACTCCGGGCCCGTTCAACTCCGCCTACTTCGAGCATTCGCTGCTGGCCCGGCAGATGGGCGTCGAACTGGTCGAGGGCCCGGACCTGTTCTGCCGAGACAACATCGTCTACATGCGCACCACCGAGGGAGACCGCCAGGTCGACGTCATCTACCGGCGCATCGACGACGAGTACCTCGATCCCATGCAGTTCCGGCCCGATTCGGTGCTGGGCGTGGCCGGCGTGCTCAATGCCGCCCGGGCCGGCAACGTGGTGATCTCCAGCGCGGTCGGCAACGGCGTCGGCGACGACAAGCTGGTCTACACCTACGTGCCCACCATCATCGAGTACTACCTGGGCGAGAAGCCGCTGCTGGGCAACGTCGACACTCTTCGCTGCTGGCTCGACGAGGAACGCGAAGAGGTCCTCGACCGCATCGACGAACTGGTCATCAAGCCGGTCGAGGGCTCAGGCGGCTACGGGATCGTGTTCGGGCCGTATGCCACGGAGAAGGAACTGGCGGCTGTGCGCCGCAAGATCCAGGCCGACCCCCGGGGCTGGATCGCCCAGCCGGTGGTGCAACTGTCCACGGTTCCGACCAAGGTGGGCGACACTCTGGTGCCCCGACACGTCGATCTGCGGCCGTTCGCGGTCAACGACGGCGAGAAGGTCTGGGTGCTGCCCGGTGGCCTGACCCGGGTCGCCCTTACCGAGGGCTCCCTGGTGGTGAACTCCAGTCAGGGCGGTGGTTCCAAGGACACCTGGGTGCTGGCATCCCGTGCGTCAGCGGCCACCCGTGAACTGGCCGCCACCCAGGTGGTGCGCTCGCTGCCGAGGTCCGCTGCCGCCGCCGAGATGAAACCGGTTCAGCAGCAGGCCACATCCGGTCACCAGCAGCAGCAACAACAGCAGCAGCAGCAGCAACAGAGTGGGGTGCAGTAATGCTGGCTCGTAACGCCGAAGCTCTGTACTGGATCGGCCGCTATGTCGAACGCGCCGACGACACCGCGCGAATCCTGGATGTGACGGTCCATCAGCTGCTGGAGGACTCCAGCGTCGACCCCGACCACGCCTCCCGGATCCTGCTGGAGGTTCTCGGGATCGAACCGCCTAAGACCAGGCTGGACATGTGGGCGCTGACCCACCTGGTGGCCTTCAGCCGGGATCTGCCCCAGGGCTGCTCGATCATCGACGCGATCAGCGCCGCACGGGAGAACGCTCGTTCGGCGCGCGAGGTCATCTCCGGAGACATGTGGGAGTGCCTCAACACCACCTACAACGCGCTGCCTGAACGGGAACGGGCCGCCCGCCGCCTCGGGCCGCACGAGTTCTTCACCTTCGTCGAGGGCCGGGCGGCGATGTTCGCCGGGCTGGCCGACTCCACGCTGTCCCGCGACGACGGCTACCGGTTCCTGCTGCTGGGGCGGGCGTTGGAACGGGTCGATATGACGATGCGGTTGCTGCTGTCCCGGGTCGGTGACAGCCTGTCCTCGCCTACCTGGGTGAGCGTGCTGCGGGCCGCCGGGGCGCATGACACCTACCTGCGCACCCACCGCGGGGTTCTCGACGCCAACCGGGTCGTCGAGTTCATGCTGCTCGACCGGCAGTTCCCGCGGTCGGCCTTCTACTCCCTCAAGCTCGCCGAACACAGCCTCGACCAGTTGATGCGCGGCTCCAGTGACGCGGCGGGTTCGGAGGCGCGCCGTCTGTTGGGCCGGGCCCGCAGCGAGCTCGAATTCGTCCGCCCGGGGGCACTGCTGGAATCGTTGGAAATCCGGTTGGCCGGGCTGCAGGCCACCTGTCATGAGGTGGGAGAGGCCCTGGCGGTCAGATACTTCCGGCTCGCCCCGTGGGTGGAGTGGTCCGATGCCGGACAGCGTGGCGCCGTGCTGGTCGCCGATGGACTGGAGGGCCGGGCCTGATGTGGCGGATGCGGGTGATTCACGCAACCGGTTACGCCTACAAGGGGCCGGTGACCGCGTCCTACAACGAGGCCCGGTTGACCCCGAGGTCGGACTCTCGGCAGAACGTCATCGTCAACCGCGTCGAGACCGCCCCCGCCACAAGGTCTTACCGCTACGTCGACTACTGGGGAACGGCGGTGACGGCTTTCGACCTGCACGCCCCCCACGCCGAACTCGAGGTGACGTCCTCCTCGGTGGTCGAGACCGACAAGCCCGAGCCGCGCATCTCGACCGCCAGCTGGACGGACCTGGCGTCCTATGCGGTCCTGGACCGCTACCACGAGGTGCTCACGCCGACCTCCCGCTACACACCGGCCGGTAAGCGCACCGACCGGATCGCCAAGCAGATCGCCAAGAGCCATGATCCGCACCACGCGGTGCTGGCCACCGTGGAGTGGGTGCGCAACGAACTGCAGTACGTCCCGGGCACCACGGGCGTGCACTCATCCGGCCTGGATGCCTTGCAGGAGGGCAAGGGGGTGTGTCAGGACTTCGCGCACCTTTCGCTGATCCTGTTGCGCAGCATGGGAATTCCCGCGCGCTACGTCTCGGGCTATCTGCACCCCAATGCCGATGCGGCGGTCGGGCAGTCGGTCGAGGGGGAGAGCCACGCCTGGATCCAAGCGTGGACCGGCAGTTGGTGGAACTACGACCCGACCAACGACACCGAGATCAACGAGCAGTACATCAGTGTCGGGTTCGGCCGCAGCTACGCCGACGTCGCCCCACTCAAAGGCATCTACCTCGGACAGGGATCCAGTGACCTGGATGTGGTGGTCGAGATGACCAGGCTCGCTTAGCTTTCCACTGAGATGCGCAGCAGGTCGTTGCCGAGTTCCACCCGCCCGTCAAACTCGGCCGCGGCCCGCGCGCGCCACTGATCCTCCTGTCCGGGAACCAGTGGCGGTACGTAGTGCGTCAGAACCAGGGTGCCCACTCCGGCGCGGGCGGCCGTCGCCGCGGCCTGTTCCACCGACGAGTGGTAGTCCAGGATGTCCCGGAGTCGCTGGGACGGTGACAGCTCCACCATGTCCTTGCGGATGACCGTGTGCACCAGAGCGTTTGCCCCGCGGGCCAATTCGTCCAGCGTGGCGCAGGGCACACTGTCGCCGGCCAGCACCACAGCTACTCCCTCGGACTCGATGCGGAAGGCGATGGTGGGTTCCACCGGCCGGTGGTCGGTGGGGGCCACGGTGATCCGCACGCCCGCGGTATCGGTCAAAACCTGTCCGTGGGTGTGTTCAAAGACGTGCACCTCCGGCGGTTCGGTGATGTCGGCGTGGTGGGCGATGCGGTAGGAGATATCCGGCGCCAGCGCGGCCAGGGTGGCCTCCACGACCGCCTTGGTGCCGGGCGGGCCGATGATCGGCAGCGGATTGGGGCCCACCGTGGTGACCCACCGTGTGGTGATCACGTCGGACAGGTCGGTGATGTGGTCGCTGTGCAGATGGGTCAGCAGCAGTGCCGTCAGGTTGGCTGCGCCAACACCTGCCGCCGCCGCCCGCATCAGCACGCCGCGACCGCAGTCCACCAGGAAGGTGTGATCCCCGGTTTGCACCAGCGTGGACGGGCCGGCCCGATTCGGGTCGACCATCGGGCTGCCGGTGCCGAGCAAGGTGATATCCATATGCCTGTCTTACCCGACGTGCGGCCCCCTTCCGCGCCGGGGCCGCCCGCCGTAGCCTGATGTGATATCCATCACAGAGGCGAGGGGGCCGATGAGGATCGCGGACATCTTGCGAAACAAGGGTGCTGCGGTGGCGACCGTCACTGAGAGCACCACGGTCACCGGCCTGCTGGCCGAGCTGGCGGTACACAACATCGGGGCAATGGTGGTGATCGGGTCCGGCGGCAGTATCGGCGCAGTGGTCGGCATCGTCTCCGAACGCGACGTCGTGCGGCATTTGCGTCACTACGGCCCCGATCTGCTGCGTCGGCCGGTCGGCGAGGTCATGAGCGGCGTCGCGGTTACCTGTCGCCCCGAGGATCCGGTCGACGATCTGGCCGCACTGATGACCAACAACCGGGTTCGCCACGTCCCGGTCCTGGATGACGGGCGGCTGGTCGGCATCGTGAGCATCGGTGATGTGGTGAAGATCCGGATGGAGGAACTGCAGGACGAGCGGCAGCAGCTGCAGGCCTACATCACCGGCGGCTGACGGTCGTCAGCTCCAGCGGTATTCGGTGCGCAGCCGAGCAGCGACGATCTCGAATGTGGTCCGTTCCATGATCGCGCCTTCCCGGCGGATGCTCTCCTCGGGAACATCGAGGACCCGGTCCAGCCGTACCCAACTGGGTCGCCCTTCCCCATCTTCGTAGCCTGAATCCCAGCTGCCGACCCCGACATGTACCCAACTCGTGTCGTGGGTGTGGTGGGCCTGGCTGGACAGCATCAGCCCGAGCAGGGTGTCGCGGTCGCGTCCGACCACCAGCACCGGGCGGTCCTTGCCTTTGGTCGGGTCGTCCTCGTACACCACCCAGGTCCAGACCACTTCGCCGGGATCGGCGCGGCCGTCGAGGTCGGGGGCATAGACGACCCGGCGGGCCCGGTCCGTGGTGGGGGCGGTGGTGCGGGTGACCGGGCGCCCGGCGGGGATCGCCACCGGCGGCGCGGGGGCCATCGCGGTGGCGACCAGGGCTTCGATCCCGAACCGGATGCCCTGCGCAATGCCCTGCTGAATGGTCCGCTGCACTGCTTGCTGCACGCCCGCGGGGTGCTGAAGCGTCCGGATAAGCTTCGGAGCCTCGTTGAAAACGAGGTGCTCTGTCGTCTGTATCAGGAGCCGCTGAAACGTCCTCCACTGCGAGGCCATTCTCGACAGCATAGGCGAGGATCGCGCCGCGCCGCGCGTCGCGATTGTGTCCTCCCGCGGTCGGCTCGATACCCTTGTCGAGCCGGAACCCGTCCGCCCACCAGGAGATCCCCATCAGCAGTTTCGCCGATCAGACGTTCACTGCGCCGGCGCAGATTCGCAACTTCTGCATCATCGCCCACATCGATCACGGCAAATCCACGCTTGCCGACCGGATGTTGCAGTTGACCGGCGTCGTCGCCGACCGCGACATGCGCGCCCAGTACCTGGACCGGATGGACATCGAGCGCGAGCGCGGCATCACCATCAAGGCCCAGAACGTCCGGCTGCCCTGGACGGTCAAGCAGGACGCCGAGGGGCTGGCCGCCGGCGACTATGTGCTGCACCTGATCGACACCCCTGGCCACGTCGACTTCACCTACGAGGTGTCCCGCGCCCTGGAGGCCTGCGAGGGGGCGGTGCTGCTGGTCGACGCCGCCCAGGGCATCGAGGCGCAGACGCTGGCCAACCTGTACCTGGCCCTGGACCGCGACCTGACGGTCATCCCGGTGCTCAACAAGATCGACCTGCCCGCCGCCGATCCGGAGCGCTACGCCGCGGAGTTGGCGCACATCATCGGTTGCGAACCCGGCGATGTGCTGCGGGTCTCCGGCAAGACCGGCGAGGGCGTCACCGCACTGCTCGACGAAGTGGTGCGCCACGTGCCGGCGCCGACCGGTGACGCCGACGCCCCGGCCCGGGCGATGATCTTCGACTCGGTCTATGACATCTACCGCGGTGTGGTCACCTACGTCCGGGTGGTCGACGGCAAGATCACCCCGCGCGAAAAAATCAAGATGATGTCCACCGGCGCCACCCACGAACTCCTCGAGGTCGGCATCGTCTCACCGGAGCCCAAACCCACCGTCGGTCTCGGCGTCGGCGAGGTGGGCTATCTGATCACCGGTGTGAAGGACGTCCGCCAGTCCAAGGTCGGCGATACCGTGACCAGCGCCCGCCACGGCGCCACCGAAGCGCTGACCGGCTATCGCGAACCCAAGCCGATGGTCTACTCGGGCCTCTACCCGGTCGACGGCTCGGACTACCCCAATCTGCGCGAAGCCCTGGACAAGCTGCAACTCAACGACGCCGCGCTCACCTATGAACCCGAGACCTCGGTGGCACTCGGCTTCGGATTCCGTTGCGGATTCTTGGGATTGCTGCACATGGAGATCACCCGCGAGCGCCTGGAGCGCGAGTTCGACCTCGACCTGATCTCCACCTCACCCAACGTCGTCTACCGGGTGATCGGGGAAGACGGTGTCGAGAAGATCGTCACCAACCCCTCGGACTGGCCGGAGGGCAAGATGCGCGAGATCTACGAGCCGGTGGTGAAGTGCACGCTGATTTCGCCGAGTGAGTTCATCGGCACCATCATGGAGCTGTGCCAGTCCCGCCGCGGTGAACTCGGCGGCATGGACTACCTCTCGCCGGAGCGGGTCGAACTGCGTTACACCATGCCGCTGGGCGAGATCATCTTCGACTTCTTCGACTCGCTGAAGTCGCGCACCCGCGGCTACGCCAGCCTGGACTATGAGGAGGCCGGTGAGCAGGAGGCCGCCCTGGTCAAGGTGGACATCCTGCTGCAGGGCGAGGCCGTCGACGCGTTTTCGGCGATCGTGCACAAGGACTCCGCGCAGGCCTACGGCAACAAGATGACCACCAAACTCAAGGAGCTCATCCCGCGCCAGCAGTTCGAGGTCCCGATCCAGGCCGCGATCGGCTCGAAGATCATCGCCCGCGAGAACATCCGGGCCATTCGCAAGGACGTGCTGGCCAAGTGCTACGGCGGTGACATCACCCGCAAGCGCAAGCTGCTGGAGAAGCAGAAGGAAGGTAAGAAGCGGATGAAGACCATCGGGCGGGTCGATGTGCCGCAAGAGGCCTTCGTCGCAGCCCTCTCGACTGACGCCGCCGGCGACAAGGCCGGCGACAAGACCCGAAAGTAGGGGCCATTTCTTCCGGCGTCGGTGTGGCGCGGGCGGTCGCCGCGGCACTGTGCGTCGTCGTGGCGTCCGGCTGTGAGATCAGAGTCGACGGTGGTCCGGTGCCGCAGCAGGCGCTCAGTCTGCCTCAGGTGCTACCCAGCGCAGAGCAGGTCGCTCAGGCCGTGGGTAACCCACTCGACCCTGTCGGGTCGCCAATGGTCGGTGGAATTGCGTTGCTGCCCAACGGTTTACGGGACAGTAAGGATGTATCCCCCTTCGACTGCCTCGGGGCTGCGACGCCGTTGATGCGGGTGGTCTATGAGCGCGGGGACGTCCGCGCGGTGGCACTGCAGGACTTCGGCCGCTACGGCGAAGGGCTCACCGTCTCCAGCGCGCACACCGGGGTGGTGGAGTTCGGCTCCGAAGCCGAGGCGGGGCGGATGTTCGAGAGCTTCGCCGCCCAGTGGCGGGATTGTGCCGACACCCGGGTCAGCGTGGCTGTCACAGCGAAGTCATCGCTGGACTGGACGGTGACCGACGTACGGGAGTCCGACGGGGTCCTGTCGGCCACGGTGCTCAACGGCCAATCCGACGGTGATCCGGTGTTCCCCACCGAACACGCCGTGGGTCTGGTCGCCAACTATCTGATCGATGTCGACGTGGCGGTGACCGACGGCGAACAATCCCGCCGGGTCGCCAGCGGGCGTGCCGCCGAACTCGTTCGGTTGATCCGCGGAAACATCAACCGCGCGAGGTGAATCCCGCCTCCGGGGAGGCCTAACTCGGCGCGTTGGCCGGCTGGAACACCCCGGTTCCGTCGGCCTGCTCCTCGGCTCGGATCACGTGCACCACTGCGTTGATCAGTGCCAGATGGGTGAATGCCTGCGGGAAGTTCCCCAGGTGCCGGCCCGTCGAAGGCTCGATCTCCTCGGCGTAGAGGTGCAGCGGGCTGGCGAAGGACAGCAGCTTCTCGCACAGGTGCCGGGCGCGGCTGATCTCGCCGATCTCGACCAGCGCCGAGACCAGCCAGAACGAGCAGATCGTGAACGAGCCCTCCTCGCCGGACAGGCCGTCGTCGGTCTCGTGCACGCGGTAGCGCAGCACCAGGCCGTCCTCGGTGAGTTCGTCGGCGATCGCCAGCACGGTGGCCCGCACCCGGGGATCGTCCGGCGGCAGGAACCGAAGCAGAGGGACCAGCAGCAGTGAGGCGTCCAGGGCGTCGTCGCCGTAGCGCTGGGTGAAAACCCCGCGGGAGTCCACGCCGTTGGCCAGGATGTCGGCCCTGATCTCATCGGCGATCACCCGCCACTGCTGCGCGTAACTGCGGGACCCCTGCAGCTCGGCCAGTTTCGCCCCGCGGTCCAGGGCCACCCAGCACATCACCTTGGAGGACGTGAAGTGCTGCGGTTCACCGCGCACCTCCCAGATGCCGCGGTCGGGCTCGCGCCAGTGTGCGATGGCTTCGTCGACCTGTTCCTTGAGTACCGGCCACAGCGCGTCGGAGATGTTCTCCCGCGACTTGCAATGCAGGTATACCGAGTCGAGCATGGTGCCCCAGATGTCATGCTGGCGCTGGTTGTAGGCGCCGTTGCCGATCCGCACCGGTCGCGCCCCGTCGTAGCCGGAGAGATGGTCGAGTTCCTCCTCGACGAGTTCGCGTTCCCCGCCGACGCCGTACATCACCTGCAACGGTTGGCGCTCACCGTCATTGGCTCCTGAGACGTCGGCGATGAAGGAGAAGAAGTCGTCGGCCTCACGGTCCAGGCCCAGGGTGTAGAGCCCCCACAGCGCGAAGGTCGAGTCGCGCACCCACGCGTAGCGGTAGTCCCAGTTGCGTTCTCCGCGAGGCGTTTCCGGCAGCGAGGTGGTGCTGGCCGCCAGCAGTGCGCCGGTGGGGGAGTAGGTCAGGCCCTTCAAGGTCAGCGCGCTGCGTTGCAGATAGGCCCGCCACGGGTGGTCGGGAAAATGGCCGATGTTGATCCACTGGCGCCAGGCTTCGGAAGTCTGCCACATCTTGTCGGCGGCTTCCTCGTAGGTCTGCGGCGATGGGTGCTTGGACCAGGACAGCGCGACGAAGACGTTGTCGCCCTCTTTGAGCCGAGTGCGGGCGCGCGCTTCCCGGCCCTCCAGGCCGATCCGCAGGTTGGTGGTCAGGCGCATCGTGGGGTGGGCGTCGGGGTCGGTGCGGGCCCGCGCGATCGCCTCGCCGTAGGCGTTGGCCGAGTACTCCCAGGCCGCGGTGATCCTGCCGTAGTCGAAGGCCGGCTCACAGTTCATCACCAGTTCCACGGTGCCGCTCACGCACCGGACCGTCCGCAGCAGGATGTGCTCGGCGTCCCAGTCCATCGGGGTGCGCCGGTGCGTGCGCGAACGGGCGTCGATGTCATGCCAGGGACCCATCACCAACGCGTCGCGCACGACGATCCACCCGGTCGGGGTCTGCCAGGTGGTTTCCATGATCAGACTGCCGGGCAGGTAGCGCCGGGCCGCCGGCACCGAGACCCCGTAGGGCCCCAGTCGGAAGTGGCCGGCCCCCCGGTCCAGGACCGATCCGAACACACTGGGCGAATCCGGGCGCGGTATGCACATCCACTCCACCGAGCCGGCTGCCGAGATCAGGCAGGTGTTCTCGCAGTCGGAGAGGAACGCGTAGTCGCCGATCGGGGGGAATTGGCTGCGCGTCGGGGCGGCGGGGTGATCGTGGAGCGGACGGGTGACATTGAGCGGAGCGGTCCGAACCGCCCGCTCGCGATGCCCGTTAACGTCCTCACCTGCTGGTTGGGCCTTCACTACCATCCCGTCATCATGGTCGCCGCGGCGTCCGCCGTCCACCGATCGGGCCAGATAGGGTGACGGGTGTGGCGGGATTCCTCAGCTGGTGGGACAGCTTCGAACTGTGGCTGTCCGGACTTGCGTTCGTGCCGCAGACCCTCATCGTGATGCCGGTGGTGTTGGCATTGGCCTACGGAGTCGCCGTCGCCATCGATGCGGTGCTCGGCGGCGGTATCCGGGTGGTTCGCCGTCTTCGTGGCGAAAGCGGGGGCGGTCGATGAACGGCATGCCGCGTTCCCGGGTGACCCTCGCGCTGGTCGCGTTGCTGGTCCTGGTGGTGCTGGTCTGGCTCCTCAACCGCTGAGAAGGGTTCTGCAGACGGCTCTCTGTTAGGCTGCGGGCCATGCATTCGGCGTCCGTTCTCGGCAGTGCCTTCATGGCTGTCGATCTCGACGTCACTGCCATCTGCTGTTGTCGCTGACCCTCCCTGCCCGTCGGAGCTGGTGGTGACCATGGCCTATCGCATGTCAATCCCTCGTCTGCGGGCGCGCACCCCCCGGTAACCCGTAACGAGAAAGGTCTGTTGATGTCCTCAGCATTCCCGCGCTGCTGGCGCACCGCTGCCGCTCTCGCCGCGACCGTCACCGTGCTGGCCGGCTGTGGCGGTGGCGCCAGTGACGTAGTCGGCGGCCCAACCGGTGACGCCGAAACCACGCTGACGCTGGTTGCCTACGCCGTCCCCGAACCGGGCTGGAGCAAGGTCATCCCGGCCTTCGCCGCCACCCCCGAGGGCAAGGGCGTAGCCGTCACCACCTCCTACGGCGCCTCCGGTGACCAGTCCCGCGCCGTGGTGGACGGTAAGCCCGCCGATATCGTCAACTTCTCCGTCGAGCCCGACGTCACCCGACTGGTCAAGGCCGGCAAGGTGACCCCGGAATGGAACGCCGATGTCACCAAGGGCATCCCGTTCGGCTCGGTGGTCTCGCTGGTGGTCCGTAAGGGCAACCCGAAGAACATCAAGGATTGGGACGACCTGCTGCAGCCAGGTATCGAGGTGGTCACCCCCAGCCCGCTGAGTTCGGGCTCGGCCAAGTGGAACCTGCTGGCCCCGTACGCCGCCAAGAGCGACGGCGGGAAGAATTCGCAGGCGGGCCTGGACTGGGTGAGCAAGCTGGTCTCCGAGCACGTCAAGACCCGGCCCGGTTCCGGCCGGGAGGCCACCGACGTCTTCCTGCAGGGCACCGGCGACGTGCTCATCAGTTACGAGAACGAGGCGATCCACATCGAGCGGCAGGGCGCTGAAAAGGGGGAGGTGACGGTCGAGCACGTCAACCCGCCGCAGACCTTCAAGATCGAGAATCCGGTTGCCGTCGTGGCCACCAGCACCCATGCCGAGAAGGCCACCGCGCTGAAGAACTTCCTGTTCACCACCGAGGGGCAGCGGATCTGGGCGCAGGCCGGTTTCCGCCCGGTCGACCCCGCGGTGGCCGCTGACTTCGGCAAGGAATTCCCGACCCCGCAGAAGCTGTGGACCATCGCCGACCTGGGTGGTTGGAGCGCGGTGGACACCGCTCTGTTCGACAAGGAGAACGGTTCCATCACCACCATCTACAAGAAGGCGACCGGATGACGGTTGCCGCCGATACCCGGGCGGCGCGGTCCAGCCCGCGACGTGGTTCCACCCCGGCTTTGGCCGGGGCGGCCTCGTTGTGGCTGAGCGTCATCGTTCTGCTGCCGCTGGCGGCGATCGTCTGGGAGTCCGGGAAGGGCGGATGGGCGGCGTTCGTCGAGGCGGTCACCTCCAGCGCCGCGTTGGAGTCGTTTCGGGTGACATTGACCGTCGCGGTCGGCGTGACGTTGGTCAACGCGGTTTTCGGATTGCTCGTCGCCTGGGTGCTCACCCGCGATGATTTCGCCGGCAAGCGGCTGGTCGACGCGGTGATCGATTTGCCGTTCGCGCTACCCACCATCGTGGCCAGCCTGGTCATGCTTGCCCTCTACGGTCCGGGCAGTCCGGTGCAGTTACATCTGCAGCACACCAAATGGGGTATCGGGGTGGCGCTGTTGTTCGTCACGCTGCCCTTCGTGGTGCGGACCGTACAACCGGTACTGCTGGAACTTGACCGCGAGACCGAAGAAGCGGCCGCGTCGCTGGGAGCCACCAACTCGGTGATCTTCACCCGGGTGGTTCTGCCGGCGTTGCTTCCCGCGCTGTTGACCGGTGCCGGGTTGGCGTTCTCCCGTGCCATCGGCGAGTTCGGCTCGGTGGTGCTGATCGGCGGCGCGGTGCCCGGCGAAACCGAAGTGTCCTCGCAGTGGATCCGGACCCTGATCGAGAACGACGACCGCACCGGAGCGGCCGCGATCTCCATTGTGCTGCTGGTTGTTTCGTTCCTGGTGCTGTTCGCGCTTCGGGTGGTCGGATCGCGTGCGGCCCGCCGTCAGGAGATGAGCGCGTGATCCTCTCGCCGCTGGCTCGCTACCTGAGCCGCTATATCGCGCTGGCCTACGTCGTGGTGCTGGTGGTCGTCCCGGTGGGGCTGATCCTGGTCCGCACGTTCGAACCCGGGATCGGTGCGTTTTTCGCGTCGATCACCACCCCGGCCGCGATCTCCGCGCTGCAACTGTCATTGCTGGTCGTCGCGATCGTGGTCCCGCTCAATGTCGTGTTCGGGGTGCCGACCGCGCTTCTGCTGGCCCGCAAACGGTTTCGCGGTAAGGGTGTCCTGCAGGCCATCATCGACCTGCCGTTCGCGGTGTCGCCCGTGGTCGTGGGTGTGGCGCTGATCCTGTTGTGGGGCAGTGCCGGAGCTCTCGGCTTCGTCGAGAACGGTCTGGGTCTCAAGATCATCTTCGGTCTCCCGGGCATCATCCTGGCGAGCATCTTCGTCACGGTGCCGTTCGTCATCCGGGAAGTCGAACCGGTTCTGCACGAACTGGGCACCGAGCAGGAGGAGGCGGCGGCAACCCTGGGATCGACCTGGTGGCAGACGTTCTGGCGGATCACCCTCCCGTCGATCCGGTGGGGGCTGACCTACGGGATCGTGTTGACCGCGGCCCGCACGCTGGGCGAGTACGGGGCCGTGCTGATGGTGTCGTCCAATCTTCCCGGTCAGTCGCAGACCCTGACCCTGCTGGTCAGCGACCGCTACAACCGGGGCGCCGAATACGGCGCCTACGCACTCTCTACGCTGCTGATGATGGTCGCGGTGCTGGTACTGGTTGCCCAGGTGGTCCTGGAAGCCCGGAGGAGTCGCTCGTGACCACTGACAACGCGATCGTCGTCAAGGGCGCCAACAAGCGCTACGGCGACTTCAACGCTTTGGACAACGTCGACTTCACCGTCCCCGACGGGTCGCTGACGGCACTGCTGGGCCCCAGCGGTTCGGGTAAGTCCACATTGTTGCGGGCGATCGCCGGCTTGGATCAGCCCGACAGCGGCACCGTGGTGATCAACGGCCGCGACGTCACCGGAGTGCCTCCGCAACAGCGCGGCATCGGCTTCGTGTTCCAGCACTATGCGGCGTTCAAACACCTGACTGTGCGCGACAACGTGGCCTTCGGTCTCAAGATTCGCAAGGTGCGCAAGGCCGAGATCGACGAGAAGGTCGACAAGCTCCTCGAGGTGGTCGGCATGGCGGGTTTCCAGACCCGCTACCCGAGCCAGCTCTCCGGCGGTCAGCGTCAGCGGATGGCCCTGGCCCGGGCCCTGGCGGTGGATCCGAAAGTACTGCTGCTCGACGAGCCGTTCGGGGCCTTGGACGCAAAGGTCCGCGAGGATCTGCGGGCCTGGCTGCGCCGACTGCATGACGAGGTTCATGTGACCACGGTTCTGGTCACCCATGACCAGGCTGAGGCCCTCGACGTCGCCGACCGGATCGCGGTGCTCAACAAGGGCCGCCTCGAACAAGTCGGCACGCCAACAGAGGTCTACGACAGTCCGGCCAACCCGTTCGTGATGTCGTTCCTGGGAACGGTGTCCACGCTGAACGGAATCTTGGTGCGGCCGCACGACATCCGGGTGGGACGCACACCGGAGATGGCGACTGCGGCGGGCGACGGAACGGCGGAGAGCGTGGGTGTCACCCGCGCCACCATCGACCGTGTGGTGTACCTCGGTTTCGAGGTCCGGGTCGAGATGACCAGCGCCACCACCGGCACACAGTTCATCGCCCAGATCACCCGCGGCGACGCCGAGGCGCTCGCGCTGCGGGACGGCGATACCGTCTTCGTCCGCGCCACCCGAATCCCGCCGATCGCCGGCGCCCAACAACGACCGGAGTAACACCATGAAACGCACGAACATGATCACAGCCGCAGCCCTCAGCCTGCTGGTGGTGGCCGCGACTGCGGGTTGCAGCGCGACCACCGACGGCACCCCGAGTGGGGCGGTGGGCGAGCCGGCGACGACAATGACCACTGACGGGCCGGCGACAACGACGCCACCCACCAAGGAGGGCGACGTGACAGGCGGCAACGGCGGCAACGGGGGCGCGGGCGGTCGCGGCGGTCAGGGCGGCGCCGGCGGTAAAGGCGGCCAGGGCGGTCAGGGCGGCCAGGGTGGCCAGGGTGGTAAAGGCGGTCAGGGCGGCGTCAACGGAGCTGACGGCGCCGATGGCGCCGATGGTGCTGACGGCGCTGACGGCGCACCTGGTGCCGATGGCACCGACGGCACCACCACGGTGGCACCCGGCTAACCAGGCCTCGGCCGTTCAGGCCCAGGCTGAGTTGGGTTAGGCCGCCAGTCGCGCGGCGACGGCCCGGTCGAACCGATCGAGCACCGTCGCGGCGAGCAGTGGGTGCGCGCCCAGGGGTTCGGCCATCTCCACGCCGAGGTCGGCGGCGACGGCCGCCACCCGGTCGGTGATGAGGCCGGGTGCGATGAACCACGGTGCCACCGCGATCCGGTCGGCACCACCGCTGCGGAGTTCGCCAATCCCCTCGGCCACCGAAGGTGCGGTGGTGGCGTACGCCACCCGAACCTGCCCCCAACCGCCGCGCTCGGAGAGTGTTGACGCCAACGTCGCGGTGCGTTCATTGGCGCTCGCGTGTGAGGAACCCACTGCGACGACGAGCACACCGGTGTCGTCGCCCGGTTGCAGATCACGCTCGGTCAGCCGTTGGTGCAGAACGTCCACCAGGCGCGGATCCTCCCCGAGTGTGTCGGCCTGCCGCACAGGGACTTTGGCCTCCTCCATCATCGCCGGGATGTCGACCCGGGCGTGGTAGGCGCTGGCCAATAGTAGGGGTGTGACGAGGCCGGGGCGGTCGAGGTCGGCGAGCACATCGCGCAGGTTTGGTTCGCTGCGTTCGCAGAACGCCACCCTGACATCGAGGCAGGGTCGCAGGCGGCGGATCTGTTCGGCCACCGCGTGCGTGATGGCCGACGACCGTGGATCGGCGCTGCCGTGCGCGGTCAGGACCAGAACCGGAGAATCGTTCTTGTTCATGAGGCGTGCAGCCCGCACTCGGTTTTGGTCAGGCCCTGCCAGCGTCCGCTTCGCGGGTCGGCGCCCTCGATCGGCTTCGCGGTGCACGGTGCGCAGCCGATCGATGGATAACCCTCGTCGACGAGGGTATTGACCAACACGCCGTGCTCTTCGATGTAGGACTGCATGTCCTCGTCGGTCCAGGCGGCCAGCGGATTGACCTTCACCAATTTGAACGCCTCATCGAAGCTGATCAGCGGCGCGTTGGCCCGGGTGGGTGACTCCACCCGCCGGATGCCGGTGACCCAGGCCGCGTAGTTACTGAGCGTGCTGCGCAGTGGCATCACCTTGCGTAGCCGGCAGCACTCCGCAGGATCGCGGGCGAACAGATCCTTGCCCAGCAGTCTGTCCTGGTCGGCCACCGTGTGTTCCGGTGTCACATTGACCACCCGGATGTCGTAAATTGCCTCGACCGCGTCGCGGGTTCCGATGGTCTCGGCGAAGTGGTAGCCGGTATCCAGGAACAGCACATCCACACCCGGACGGACCTTGGCGGCCAGATCGACCAGCACCGCGTCCTGCATATTGGAGGCCACGATGTAGTTCGGGCCGAAGTGCCTGTCTGTCCAGGCCAGCAGATCCTCGGTACTGGCGCCCTCGAGTTCGGCGGC
>DAIPYT010000002.1:61071-63215 GCA_036782595.1 Mycobacterium sp.
CGAGCGCTCATCGCAGGGAGTCCTCGTCAGCTCGTACCGCCCACTGCGCGAACCGCTCACCAGGTTCACGTTGGGCGATGAAGTTGCGCACCACCCGTTCGATGTAGTCACCCAACTCGGCGCTGGTGACCTTGTGCTGGCGCAGCTTGCGGCCGAAGTTGCTGTCCAGGCCGAGGCTGCCGCCGAGGTGGACCTGGAATCCTTCGACCGGGCCCTCACCGTCGTCGATCATCTGGCCCTTGAAGCCGATATCGGCCACCTGGATCCGCGCGCATGAGTTCGGGCAGCCGTTGAGGTGGACCGTGACCGGCACGTCGAGTTCGGCGTTGAGGTCGGCCAGTCGCTTCTCCAGGTCCGGCACCAGCGATTGCGCACGTACCCGGGTCTCGGCAAAGGACAGCTTGCAGAACTCGATTCCGCTGCAGGCCATCAGATTTCGCCGCCAGTGCGACGGGGTTGCCGAGAGGCCCAGTGCGGCAAGGCCCGCGACCAGTTCGTCGATCCGATCATCGGGGACATCGAGGACGATCAGCTTCTGGTGCGGGGTGAACCGGATCCGGTCCGATCCCACCTGCTCGGCCAGATCGGCGACCGCGGTCAGGATGGTTCCCGACACGCGGCCGGCGATCGCGGCCACACCGACCGCGTTGAGCCCGTTGCGCAGCTTCTGAACACCGACATGGTCGATGGGGCGCACGGCGGGTTCCGGGGCCGGTCCGTCGACCAGTGCTCGCTTGAGGTACTCCTTCTCGAGAACCTCGCGGAACTTGGCCGGGCCCCAGTCCTTGACGAGGAACTTCAGCCGGGCCTTGGAACGCAGCCGCCGGTAGCCGTAGTCGCGGAAGAGGCTCACGACGGCCTCCCAGACGTCTGGCACCTCGTCGAGAGGCACCCAGGCGCCGAGGCGCTGGGCCAGCATGGGGTTGGTGGACAGGCCACCGCCCACCCACAGATCCAATCCGGGGCCGTGCTCGGGGTGGTTCACCCCGACGAAAGCCACGTCATTGATCTCGTGCACGACGTCCTGCAGTCCGCTGATGGCGGTCTTGAACTTCCTGGGCAGGTTCGCGTACTCGGGCTTGCCGATGTAGCGACGCACGATCTCATCGACTGCCGGTGTGGCGTCGATCACCTCATCGAGCGATTCGCCGGCCAGTGGGGATCCCAGCACCACACGCGGGCAGTCACCGCAGGCTTCGGTGGTCTGCAACCCGACGCTGTCGAGTCGCCGCCAGATCTCCGGCATGTCCTCGATCCGGATCCAGTGGTACTGGACGTTCTGCCGATCGGAGATGTCGGCGGTGTCGCGGGCGAACTCGGTGGAGATCTGACCGAGCATGCGCAGCGATGCGGCGGTCAGGGCGCCGCCGTCGCTGCGCACTCGCAGCATGAAGTACGGTGCCTCGATCAGGTCGACGTTCTCCTCGCCGGTGAAGGTGCCGTCGAAACCCTCCTTGCGCTGGGTGTAGAGGCCCCACCAGCGCATGCGTCCCCGTAGATCGGTCTTGTCGATGCTGTCGAAACCCTGCTTGGAGTAGATCTCCTCGATGCGGGTCCGCACGTTGAGTGCGGGATCTTCCTTTTTGAAGACCTCGTTGGGGTTGAGCGGGTCGGTGTCGCCCAGGGCCCACTGGCCCTCGGTGCGGTTCTTGGCTTGAGTCATCGGGTGCTCCTGGGGAGTGAGGAGCTAGCAATCGAACGACAGCATCCACCGGGTCAACGCTGGTCCGGCGGCGCAGATCCGAGGGCCAGCTGACAAGCAGTGGGACGGGTCTACGGCATCAAGCCGGACAACAACAGGTGCAGACGCGTTTGAAGTCGACATGCCGCCGCGCCACCAGCGCAACAGTGCGCAACGTGGAGTCGTTGGAGTACACGCCGGACATGCCCACAATTGTGCCACGGGCGGTGCCGACGGGTCTAACCGGCGCGGATTTACGCTCACGGTGAGTGCAAGCAATGCTCTGAGACACGGGGGCCCTGAGACACGGGGCCCCTGAGACACGGGGCCCCTGAGACACGGGGCCCCTGAGACACTGGGCCCCTGAGACACTGGGCCCTGAGAGACTGGGCCCTGACACACTGGGGACATGCTGCCTGCTGTGGCGGTGAGTCCTGGATGCGCCTTCGGCATCTATGTCCAC
>DAIPYT010000002.1:63315-64474 GCA_036782595.1 Mycobacterium sp.
CATGCTGCCTGCTGTGGCGGTGAGTCCTGGATGCGCCTTCGGCATCTATGTCCACGTGCCGTTCTGCGCCACCCGATGCGGGTACTGCGACTTCAACACCTATACGGCAGCTGAGTTGGGCGGTGCCAGCCCGGACGGGTGGCTGGCCGCGCTGCGGTCGGAGCTGGCACTGGCCGGCGCCGCCGTCGGCCCGGTGGCCGTCGACACGGTGTTCGTCGGCGGCGGCACACCCTCTCTGCTGGGCGCCCGCGGGCTCGCCGAAGTGCTCGACACCGTGCGCGCCAACTTCCCGCTGTCGCCGGACGCGGAAGTCACCACCGAGGCGAATCCGGAGTCCAGCACACCGGAGTTCTTCGACGGTATCCGTGCGGCGGGCTACACGCGGGTATCGCTGGGCATGCAGTCGGCCTCCGCGCGGGTGCTGGCCGTACTGGATCGCACCCACTCACCCGGGCGCGCCACGGCTGCCGCCCGCGAAGCCCTCGCCGCCGGCTTCGACCACGTCAACCTCGACCTGATCTACGGCACGCCGGGGGAGTCCGACGCCGACCTGCTGGCCTCGGTGCTGGCCGCACTGGATGCCGGTGTCGACCACATCTCGGCCTACGCCCTGGTGGTCGAAGAGGGCACCGCGCTGGCCCGCCGGGTGCGCCGCGGGGAGATCGCCGCTCCCGACGATGACGTGCTGGCCGAGCGCTATCAGATGATCGACCGTGAGCTCACCGCCGCGGGGATGCAGTGGTACGAGGTGTCCAACTGGAGCCGGCCGGGTGGCCAGTGCCGTCACAACGAGGGCTACTGGGCGGGCGGGAACTGGTGGGGCGCCGGACCGGGGGCGCACGGGTTCATCGGCGACGTGCGGTGGTGGAATGTCAAGCACCCCAAGGTTTATGCCGAACTGCTGGAGAAGGGCGAGTCGGTGGCCGCCGATTTCGAACGGATCGGCGACCGCGAACGGCATCTCGAGGATGTGCTGCTCGGGATACGGCTGCGACGGGGACTCCCGGTAGCCGCACTGACCGGCACCGAACGGGAACGTGCCCGGCAGGCGGTCACCGACGGACTGCTTCACGAGGACTCCGAACGATTGATCCTCACCGACCGTGGCCGTCTGCTGGCCGATGCGGTGGTGCGCGACCTCCTCGACAACTAGACGCAG
>DAIPYT010000003.1:0-1855 GCA_036782595.1 Mycobacterium sp.
TGGAGGCCGTCGGGGTCGACGACGCCGCGGCCGCGATGATCCTCGCCGCCGAGCGCGGGCGGGTGGGTGAGCGGTACCTGGTGTCGGAGAAAATGATCAGCAACGCCGAGGTGGTGTGGATCGCCGCGCAGGCCGCCGGCGTGCCGGCGCCGTCGCGGGTGCTTCCGCTCCCGGTCACCTACGCCCTGGCCGCGCTCGGCACGGCCAAGTCGCGGCTGGGCGGCACCGACGAACGGCTGACCCTCAACGCGGTTCGGCTGATGCGGGCCGAGGCCCCGGTGGACTGCACCAAAGCCCGCCGCGAACTGGGCTGGCAGCCCCGGCCGGTGGAGGAGTCCATCCGCGAGGCCGCCCGCTGGTGGGTCAAGCTGCGCTCCGCGAAGCGCTAGGACGTCATCGACTCTGCGCCCAGAGCACGATCCACGCCGAAACCACGATCTGTGCGCAGAGTCGATGTCTGACAGGATCGTGGATATGGCTCCGGTCAACGGCGCGGTCTCGCATTGGTTCACCCAACTCCCGACCCCGCGCCCAGCGCTGCCCGGTGATCGGGACGCCGACGTCTGCATCGTCGGCGCCGGATACACCGGGCTGTGGACCGCCTACTACCTGAACCGGGCCGACCCGAGCCTGCGGATCACGATCTTGGAAGCCCGCTTCGCCGGCTTCGGCGCGAGTGGACGTAACGGCGGGTGGCTGTCAGGCCTGCCCCCCGGCCACCGCGGACTGCTGGCCAAGCGGCACGGCGCTGACAGCGTGAAGGCCTGGCAGCGGATGCTCAACGCCGCCGTCGACGAGGTGATCGACGTGGCCGCTGCCGAACAGATCGACGCCGACATCATCAAGGGCGGCAATCTCGAGGTGGCTCGCAACCCGGCCCAGGCCGAACGCCTCGAAGAGGAGGTCGCCGAGGACCGCCGGTGGGGAGTCGACGACGTCGAAATCCTCACCGCTCAACAGGCCTCCGAGCGCATCGCCGTCGACCACCTGGTACGCGGTGCATTCAATCCGCACTGTGCCCGCATCCAGCCCGCCAAGCTTGCCCGCGGACTCGCCGACGTCGTGCAGCGCAGCGGTGTCACGCTGTACGAGCAGACCGCTGTCACCCGCATCGAACCCGGCCGTGCTGTCACCGCGCACGGGACGGTACGGGCGCCGGTGATCCTGCGCGCCACCGAGGGCTTCACCGCCCGGATGCCCGGACTGCGTCGGCGGTGGCTGCCGATGAACAGCGCCATGATCGCCACCGAACCTCTGCCGCAAGAGGTTTGGGACAGCATCGGCTGGCAGGGTTGTGAAACCCTGGGCGATCTGGCGCACGGCTTCTTCTACGCCCAACGCACCGCCGACGGGCGCATCGCCATCGGCGGACGAGCGGTGCCCTACCGGTACGGCTCCCGCATCGACCGCGACGGTGCGGTGGGTTCGGACACCATCGACTACCTCACCGGGGTGCTCAACGATGCGCTGCCGCAAACCCGCGGCGTGCCGATCGCCCACGGGTGGTGCGGGGTGCTCGCGGTGCCGCGGGACTGGTCGGCCGGCATCCGCCTGGATCCGGCGACCGGACTGGGTGAGGCAGGCGGCTACGTCGGCCACGGCGTCACCGCCACCAACCTGGCCGGCCGCACGCTGGCCGACCTGGTGCTGAAGCGCCGCACCGACCTGACCGCCCTGCCGTGGGTCGACCACCGCTCCAGAGCCTGGGAACCGGAACCGCTGCGCTGGCTGGGTGTGCAAGGGCTCTACACCGCCTACAAGTTCGCCGATCAGCACGAGGCGCGCGGACGCGCGCACACCTCCCCGATCGCCGCCCTGGCCGACCGGATCACCGGGCGCCCCTAGGAATGTCGGC
>DAIPYT010000003.1:1955-29494 GCA_036782595.1 Mycobacterium sp.
CAGCGCCGCGGCCCGGGTGACCCGTGCTTCCAGATCATCGACGGCACGATCTGGCGCACCAGTCTGCAGCGCAGCGGGCCGGTGACCGCGCGCATCACCCGCACCGCCCCCGACACCGTCGAGTGCCAAACCTGGGGGGATGGCGGCCAGGAGTTCTGCGACAACCTGCCCCGCCTGCTCGGCGCCGACGACGACGCCGACGACTTCCGTCCCGACCACCCGCTGATCGCGCAGGCCCGTCGCCGCGTTCCGCACCTGCGCCTCGGCCGCACCGGCCGGGTCCTGGAGGCGATGATCCCGGCCGTCCTCGAACAGCGGGTCCAGGGCGTCGACTCGTTCCGGTCCTGGCGGCTGCTGGTCACCAAGTTCGGCAGCCCGGCCCCCGGTCCGGCCCCGGATCGCATGCGGGTGCCGCCGTCGCCCGAAGTCTGGCGCACCGTCCCGTCGTGGGAGTTCCACCGCGCCAACGTCGATCCCGGCCGGGCCCGAACCATCGTCGGCTGCGCCGTCCGCGCCGACGCCCTGGAGCGGCAGAGCGACCGCGACGCCTGGACGTCGCTGCCCGGAGTCGGGGTGTGGACCGCCGCCGAAACCGCCCAGCGGGCTCTCGGCGACGCCGATGCGCTCTCCGTCGGCGACTACCACCTCTCGACGATGATCGGCTGGACGCTGCTGGGCCATCCCATCGACGACGAGGCCATGGTGGAACTGCTTGAGCCGCTGCGCCCGCACCGCTACCGCGCCGTGCGGCTACTGGAGGTCAGCGGGGTGGCCTACCTGCCGCGGCGTGGTCCACGCCTGCCGGTTCAGCGCATCAGCGGACTGTGAGGCCGATAAAAGAACGCCGGCGGCGCCCTGCCAGACAGGGACGCCGCCGGCGCAGTTCGCCGAGGGCGGGATAGGGGTTAGCCCTCGACGAACTTGACTTCGGTCTCAAGTGCCGCGTCGCGAACCGGACGCGTTGCCAGCTCCTCCTTGCGGGGGAACAGGATCGGGTAGAGCACACCGGCCAATGCTGCACCGACCAGTGGGGCCACCCAGAACAACCATAGCTGCGCGGGAGCGCCGGCGCCGTTGAAGAAGGCGACGCCAGTGGAGCGGGCCGGGTTGACCGAGGTGTTGGAGATCGGGATGGAGATCAGGTGGATCAGGGTCAGGCACAGACCGATCGACAGCCCGGCGAAGCCCTTGGGTGCGCGGTCGTCGGTGGATCCCAGGATCACCATCAGGAAGATGAAGGTGAGCAGTATCTCGGCGATCAGCACCGCACCCATCGAGTACAGGAACGGCGAGTTCGCGCCGTAGCCGTTGGCGGCCATATTGCCGGTGGCGTTGAACTTCGGCCGGCCCTTGGCGATCGTATAGAGCATTCCGCCGGCGACCAGGCCGCCGAGCACCTGGGAGAACCAGTAGCCCGGGACCGCGGCCCACTCGACGCGCTTGGCCAGGGCGGCACCCAGTGTGACGGCCGGGTTGAAGTGGCCGCCGGAGATGGTGCCGAACGCGTAGACGCCGGTCAGCACCGTCAGGCCGAAGGCCAGCGACACACCCAGGAATCCGATGCCAACAGAGCCGTCACCGGCCGGGTTGGCGGCGTAAATGGCCGCACCGCAGCCGCCGAATACCAACCAGAACGTGCCGATGAACTCCGCCGTCAGGCGGTGCGCCATCGTGGGAGCTTGCATAAGTGTGGACTCCTTAATTCAGTGTTGATTCATGTCAGCGGGAACGATGTGTCGGCAAGGGTTGCACCCGCGAAGGCGGCAGGGAAGGGGTTTACCAAATCTCCACCGGACCGATATTGCCGACGACGCGGTATTGCCGGACTGTGACTTAGGAAACCCTAAGTTGGCAATTCGCCGCAGCGTGCATATCGTTTTGGTATCTGTTGACTGCTACCGGTGGACACCGGCGTCGACAAACAAATAGGGCCGCCGTTCACCGACGCACGGAGGATCCCCGACGGGGCGCGGCGCGCCATCCACTTTCATGGGTCGTGCCGCGGAACAGGTGAAGGGTTAGGTGCGTATGCCCACCAGTGTCGGGCTTTACAACCCCGCGTACGAGCACGACGCGTGCGGCGTCGCGATGGTCGTCGACATGCACGGCCGCCGAAGCCGCGACATCGTCGATCACGCCATCACCGCGTTGGTCAACCTCGAGCACCGTGGTGCGGCCGGGGCTGAGCAGAACAGCGGTGACGGCGCCGGGATCATGATTCAGGTCCCGGACAAGTTCCTGCGCGCCGTCTGCAAGGAACAAGGCCACTTCGACCTGCCCGACGAGGGCTCCTACGCCACCGGTATCGCGTTCCTGCCCCAGTCCTCCCGCGACGCCGCACTGGCCGTCGAGTCTCTTGAGAAGATCGTCGAGGCAGAGGGCCTGACGGTGCTCGGCTGGCGCGAGGTGCCGGTCGACGACTCCTCCCTGGGTGCGCTGGCCCGCGATGCCATGCCGACCTTCCGCCAGTTGTTCATCGGCGGGGCCTCCGGGATGGACTTGGAGCGCAAGGCTTTCGTGATCCGCAAGCGCGCCGAGCATGAGCTGGGCACCAAGGGCCCCGGACAGGACGGCCCGGGCCGCGAAACCGTCTATTTCCCAAGCCTTTCCGGCAAGACCCTGATCTACAAGGGCATGCTGACCACCCCGCAGCTCAAGGCGTTCTACCTCGACCTGCAGGACGAGCGGATGGAAAGTGCGCTGGGGATCGTGCACTCGCGGTTTTCCACCAACACTTTCCCGTCGTGGCCGCTGGCGCACCCGTTCCGGCGCATCGCCCACAACGGCGAGATCAACACCGTCACCGGCAACGAGAACTGGATGCGGGCCCGCGAGGCGCTCATCAAGACCGACATCTTCGGCACCGACATCGAGAAGGCCTTCCCGATCTGCACCCCCGGCGCCTCCGACAGCGCCCGCTTCGACGAGGTGCTGGAATTGCTGCACCTGGGCGGGCGCAGCCTGCCGCACGCGGTGCTGATGATGATCCCGGAGGCCTGGGAGCGCAACGAGGACATGGACCCGGCCCGCCGGGCGTTCTACGCCTACCACTCCGCGCTGATGGAACCGTGGGACGGTCCGGCGTCGGTGTGCTTCTCCGACGGCACCGTCGTCGGCGCGGTGCTCGACCGCAACGGCCTGCGTCCCTCGCGAATCTGGGTGACCGACGACGGACTGGTGGTCATGGCCTCCGAGGTCGGTGTGCTCGACATCGACCCGGCGCGGGTGGTCAAGCGGATGCGTCTGCAGCCCGGCCGGATGTTCCTGGTCGACACCGCCCAGGGCCGGATCATCTCCGATCAGGAGATCAAGGCCGAACTGGCCGCTGAGCTTCCCTACGGTGAGTGGCTCGAGGCTGAGCAGTTCCACCTCGACGACCTGCCGCAGGGTCCCTACATCCGGATGCCGCATCACCGGGTTGTGTTGCGCCAGCAGGCTTTCGGCTACACCTACGAGGAGCTCAACATGCTGGTCGCGCCGATGGCGCGCACCGGTGCCGAGGCCCTCGGCTCGATGGGCACCGACACCCCGATCGCGGTGCTGTCCAGCCGGCCGCGGATGTTGTTCGACTACTTCCAGCAATTGTTCGCCCAGGTGACCAACCCGCCGTTGGACGCCATCCGCGAAGAGGTCGTCACCAGCATCACCGCCACCGTCGGCCCGGAGAAGGATCTGCTCAACCCGACCGCGGAGTCCTGCCACCAGATCCTGCTGCCGCAGCCGATCCTGCGGAACCACGAGTTGGCCAAGCTGGTCAACCTCGATCCCGAGGACGAGGTGCACGGCCACCGGCACGGCATGCGGGCGGCGGTCATCCGCTGCCTGTACCCGGTCGCCAAGGGCGGCGCCGGTCTGCGTCGCGCGCTCGACGACATCCGGGCCGAGGCGTCCAAGGCCATCGCCGCCGGCGCCCAGATCCTGATCCTGTCCGACCGCGAGTCGGATATGACGATGGCGCCGATCCCGTCGCTGCTGGCGGTGTCGGCGGTGCACCACCACCTGGTGCGTCAGCGGACCCGCACCCAGGTCGGTCTGGTCGTCGAGTCCGGTGACGCCCGCGAGGTGCATCACATGGCGATGCTCATCGGCTTCGGCGCCGCGGCAATCAACCCCTACATGGCGTTCGAGTCGATTTCGGACATGATCGACAGAGGTGTCTTGGGCGGCTCCGCCGCCGGTGGCGCCCCCGCCGAGATCGACCGCGACAAGGCGCTGAACAACTACATCAAGGCCGCCGGCAAGGGCGTGCTCAAGGTGATGTCCAAGATGGGCATCTCCACGGTCGCCTCCTACACCGGTGCCCAGTTGTTCCAGGCCATCGGTATCTCCCAGCAGGTCCTCGACGAGTACTTCACCGGCCTGAATTGTCCGGTCGGCGGGATCGACCTCGACGACATCGCCGCCGACGTCGCCGCCCGCCACCAGCTGGCCTATCTGGACCGGCCCGACGAGCGCGCGCACCGCGAACTCGAGGTGGGCGGGGAATATCAGTGGCGCCGTGAGGGCGAGTACCACCTGTTCAACCCGGACACGGTTTTCAAGCTCCAACATTCCACTCGTACCGGGCAGTACTCGATCTTCAAGGAGTACACCCAGCTGATCGACGACCAGAGCGAAAAGATCGCCTCGCTGCGCGGTCTGCTGACGTTCAAGGACCCGAAGAACGGCGGGCGCGCACCCATTCCCATCGACGAGGTCGAACCGGCCATTGAGATCGTCAGGCGGTTCTCCACCGGTGCCATGAGCTACGGCTCCATCTCGGCCGAAGCTCACGAGACGCTGGCCATCGCGATGAACCGCCTTGGTGCACGGTCGAACTCGGGTGAGGGTGGCGAAGCCGTCAGCCGCTTCAAGCACGACTCGAACGGCGACTGGCGTCGTAGTGCCATCAAGCAGGTGGCCTCGGGCCGGTTCGGAGTCACGAGCAACTACCTGACCAACTGCACCGACATCCAGATCAAGATGGCCCAAGGCGCCAAACCCGGTGAGGGCGGTCAGCTTCCGGGTCACAAGGTGTACCCGTGGGTGGCCGAGGTCCGCCATTCCACGCCGGGCGTGGGCCTGATCTCTCCGCCGCCGCACCACGACATCTACTCGATCGAGGATCTGGCGCAGCTGATCTACGACCTGAAGAACGCCAACCCCGCGGCTCGGATTCACGTGAAACTGGTGAGCGAGAACGGGGTCGGCACCGTCGCGGCGGGTGTGTCCAAGGCACACGCCGACGTGGTGCTGATCTCCGGCCACGACGGCGGCACCGGCGCCACCCCGCTGACGTCGATGAAGCACGCCGGGGCACCGTGGGAACTCGGCCTGGCCGAGACCCAGCAGACCTTGCTGCTCAACGGACTTCGGGACCGGATCGTCGTTCAGGTCGACGGCCAGCTCAAGACCGGCCGCGACGTCGTGATCGCCGCACTGCTCGGTGCCGAGGAGTTCGGCTTCGCCACCGCGCCGCTGGTGGTGTCGGGCTGCATCATGATGCGGGTCTGCCACCTCGACACCTGCCCGGTCGGCGTGGCCACTCAGAACCCGGTTCTGCGCGAACGCTTTACCGGGAAGCCGGAGTTCGTCGAGAACTTCTTCATGTTCATCGCCGAAGAGGTCCGCGAACTGATGGCCAAGCTGGGCTTCCGCACCATCAACGAGATGGTCGGTCAGGTCAACGCGTTGGACACCAGCAAGGCGGCCAAGCACTGGAAGGCCCACAAGCTGGACCTGGCCCCGGTTCTGCACGAAGCGGATTCGGCGTTCATGAACCAGGACCTGTACTGCAGTTCGCGTCAGGACCACGGGCTGGACAAGGCGCTCGACCAGCAGTTGATCGCGCAGTGCCGCGAGGCGCTGGATTCCGCTGCCCCGGTGAGCTTCTCGATGAAGATTTCCAACACCAACCGGACCGTCGGCACCATGCTGGGCCATGAGGTGACCAAGGCCTACGGCGGTGACGGCCTGCCCGACGGCACCATCGACATCACCTTCTCCGGTTCGGCCGGCAACAGCTTCGGTGCCTTCGTGCCCCGCGGCATCACGCTGCGGGTCTACGGCGACGCCAACGACTACGTCGGCAAGGGCCTTTCCGGTGGGCGGATCGTGCTGCGCCCGGCGATGGATGCGCCGGAAGGCTATGTGGCCGAGGACAACATCATCGGCGGCAACGTGATCCTGTTCGGCGCCACCAGCGGTGAGGCGTTCATCCGCGGCACGGTGGGCGAGCGGTTCGCCGTCCGCAACTCCGGCGCGCACGCCGTGGTCGAGGGCGTGGGCGATCACGGCTGCGAGTACATGACCGGCGGCCGGGTGGTGATCCTCGGACCCACCGGCCGCAACTTCGCCGCGGGGATGTCCGGCGGCGTCGCCTTCGTCTACGACCCGACACGACGGCTGCCGGCCAACCTCAACACCGAGATGGTGGACCTCGAGGAGCCCGGCGATGACGACATCGAATGGCTGCACGGCATCCTGGCGGCGCATCGCGACGCCACTGATTCCGCTGTCGCGCAGCGCATCCTGGCCGACTGGCCACGACAGGCAGGGGATTTCATGAAGGTGATGCCGCGCGACTACAAGCGCGTCCTGGAAGCCATCGCCGAGGCTACTGCTTCCGGCGTGACCGGCGCCGATATCGACACCGCGATCATGGCGGCCTCCCGTGGCTGATCCCAGTGGTTTCCTGAAGTACACCCGCCGTGAGACCCCGAAGCGTCGGCCGGTCCCGTTGCGACTGCGTGACTGGAACGAGGTCTACGAGGACTTCGACCACGAGTTGCTGCAGCATCAGGCAGCCCGTTGTATGGATTGCGGAATCCCGTTCTGCCACAACGGCTGCCCGCTGGGCAACCTGATCCCGGAGTGGAACGACCTGGTCTACCGGGACCGGTGGCAAGACGCCATCGAGCGTCTGCACGCCACCAACAACTTCCCGGAGTTCACCGGCCGGCTCTGCCCGGCGCCGTGTGAGGCGTCTTGCGTGCTGGGCATCAACCAGGACCCGGTGACCATCAAGCAGGTCGAGGTCGAGATCATCGACAACGCCTGGGACGAGGGCTGGGTGAAGCCCGCCCGCCCGCACCTGGTGACCGGTAAGTCGGTGGCCGTCGTTGGCTCCGGTCCGGCCGGGCTGGCCGCCGCCCAGCAGTTGACCCGCGCCGGACACGACGTGACCGTCTACGAGCGGGCCGACCGCATCGGTGGGCTGCTGCGCTACGGCATCCCCGAATTCAAGATGGAGAAGCGCCACATCGACCGGCGCCTGGAGCAGATGCGGGCCGAGGGCACCAAGTTCGAGGCCGGCGTCAACGTCGGAGTGGACGTCACCGCCGAGGAGCTTCAGGACCGCTTCGACGCCGTGGTGCTCGCCGGCGGCGCGACCGACTGGCGCGACCTGCCCATCCCGGGCCGCGAATTCGAGGGTATCTATCAGGCGATGGAGTACCTGCCGTGGGCCAACAAGGTGGCCAACGGGGATCTGGATGAAACGCCCATCACCGCCGAGGGCAAGCGCGTCATCATCATCGGCGGCGGCGACACCGGTGCGGACTGCCTGGGTACCGCGCACCGCCAGGGTGCGGCCAGCGTGCACCAGTTCGAGATCATGCCGCGCCCGCCGGAGGAGCGAGCCGACTCCACCCCGTGGCCGACCTACCCGCTGCAGTTCCGGGTGTCCTCGGCACACGAGGAGGGTGGCGAACGGGTGTTCTCGGTCAACACCGAGCGTTTCCTCGGCGAGGACGGCAAGGTCACCGGTCTGCGCGCGCACGAGGTGGTGATGAAGGCCGGCAGGTTCGAGAAGGTCGAGGGCTCCGATTTCGACCTCGACGCCGACATCGTCTTCCTGGCCATGGGCTTCGTCGGACCGGAGAAGCCGGGTCTGCTCGGCGAGCTCGGCGTGGACCTCACCGACCGCGGCAACGTCGCGCGCAACGGCGACTTCCAGACCTCGGTGCCCGGGGTTTTCGTTGCCGGCGATATGGGCCGCGGGCAGTCCCTGATCGTCTGGGCGATCGCCGAGGGGCGGGCCGCTGCCGCCGGCGTCGACCGCTACCTGATGGGTCACACCGCCCTGCCGGCGCCGATCGCACCGACCGCGGCACCGCAACGTTAGTAACTTCTGTCACATTAGTAACAGAGTTTTACGGCGTGTCTGCGTCGCTGTCGGGTGTTAGGAAGCTCTAATTACTCAGGTGGGAAGCACGCGGTAGTGTTCTTCCCAGGTTGCCAACGCTGTCGACCGCAGGAGAGATCCGCGTGTACCTGAACAACCCCCTCACGAATCCGATCACGACGCCCATACTGCGCACCCGTGTCGGCCGCATGGCCTGGTCCTTCCTGGCGCACCCGGTCAAGAGTCGGGAGTTCCCCGCCAAGCACGAGCGCCTCGTCACCCCCGACGAATTGATGATGTACGGGTTCAGCGGCTTCTAGCTCCACCCCTCCCCCGCCGAGAGTGCGCTCAGATCGACATTTCGACCGCACCGGCGGGAAAAGTCGATCCCTATGCACTCTCGAGGCCCTTGCGGTCTATCCCCAGCTAACTTCCGGCTGACTTGACACCGAGACGTCATAGTCCTTCCCCCGCGAATCCTCGGCATTTGCTGCTGCGTAATTGACCGACTCGACAGAGTCACACAGCACACCTACTATGACACCGTTCCGCTGTTTGCTACGGCGATAAATGGAGGATGGTCAAGTGGTCCTGAATGTCAATTCAGCAACGATCGCAGCGTCGGCTGCGGCTGAGGGAGGGGTCGCGGCGGAGATTGCTTCGGCCACCGCGGCGGCTGCGCCGGCGCTGACCGCCGTGATGCCGATGGGCACCGATCTGGATTCCATCGAGTTCGCTGCAGCACTCAACGCCGCGGGCGCCACCTACATCGGCACCGCCGGCGAGCACCTGGTCAACCGCGGCATGTTCGCCGGTGCCCAGGACCTCGCGGCCGCGACCTACGCGGTCACCGATGCCATCAACAACACCGCACTCGCCCTGTAGGCGTCCCACTCATGCCGGATCCCGCGTGGCCGTCGTCGCCCCCCGAAGTCAACTACATGAGGCTGGTCGGGTCGGGTGCGGCTGGGACCGCAACCACGCTGGCCAGTGCGGCGGCGTGGGAGGCGCTGACGGCCTGCAATGAGATGGCCGCCTCTGCGTCGACCCTGAACACCTCGGTGACGGCGCTGAACTTCGAAGGCCTCGGCGGTGTCGCATCGGCGGGCACGGCCACCGGGTTGAACACCGCTCTGCAGTTGCTCGCCGGCTGGGTCCAGGCGAAGCCGCCGATCGCGGCGAGTGCCGTCGCGGCGTATGAAACCGCCGTTTCCGCGATGATCCCGGCCCCCGTGTCGCTGGCCAACCGCGCCGAGCAGGCGGCCGATGTCGCGATGAATCCGCTGGTTCTGGGCGCGCTGACGCCGGCCATCGTGGCGCTGGATCTGCAGTACTTCGGTGAACACTGGCCGCATAACGCCAGCGCGGGCGCGGCATACGGTTCGGCGCTGACGGCACTGTTGCCGGCGCTGGCTGTCCCCCCGCCACTTGCGCCGCCGGGGGCCTCGCTCGCCGCCCCGGCCTCGGCTGCCGCTGCGGTGGCTGAAACGGCTGGCCAGACGGCGGCCGGCGAGGCCATGAAGGAATCCGGCCAGGTTGCGAAGCTGACCGGGGACGGGACTGCGGCGCCCGCCGCGGCGGCCGGCCAGATTGGGCAGCTCGCGTCGTCGATGACCCAACCCCTGCAGTCGGCGATGCAGCCGTTGATGGGCATGTTCCAAGCACCCATGCAGGCCTTCCAGAGCGTGTCGAGCCAGTTGGGTGGGCTTTCCGGCGCCGGACTGGCCGGAGAGTCCGACCTACCGGCCGCCATGGTGGCCGCCGGCGTGCCGGGTGGAATCGGCGCCGGCGCGGGGTTCGGTTCCGGCGGGGGGTTCGGTTCCGGTGGGGGAGGACTCGGCTCTCTCGGTTCCGGATCGGGTGTCGGCGGTGTCGGTGGCATCGGTGCCGCAACCGGTGCACCGGGGGCAGGGCTCACCAATTACACGCGACCCACCAGCAGCTTCGCCCCAGAGAACAGTGGCAGGCCGGTCAGCCTCAAAGCCGGACTCCTCAGTGCCGGACTCCTCAGTGCCGGACTCCTCAGCGCCGCAGAACTGCGCGGACCCACCACGACAGCTGGCGGGCCGGTTCCGTCGTCTGCCGCCCCGACGGGGATGCTCGGCAACAGCAAAGGTGAGAACACCAATGAAAACAAGGACGACGTCTCACGCGCCCGCATCCTGATGGCCAGTGATCGGCCTGCAGGGCACTCGGTCTAGCAAATGTCGATGAAGCGGGGGCGGGTGTGAGTCGTGTTTGCCACAGGGTGAAGTGACAGCCCGACCCGCCAATCCGATACTCGGAATTCCCAGGCCGACACCCGGCCATCGTCACAACCCAGCAAAGGAAGTAGAGAGATATGACCCTGGTTGTCACACCGGATGTGCTGCGCAACACTCAGCAGGCGATTGAATCTGCGCTGCAGCACGCCACCGCAATCGCCAACGGCTACCTCAGCCACCACGAAGGGCTCGGCTCTGCTGTCTGGGGCGGCCAGGCCTCGCTTGCCTCGGTGAACACCGCCGTCCAGATCAACCAGGACCTGCAGCAGACCATCACCGGTGGTACCCGCCTCGCCCACGGCCTGAGCCAGGCGGCCTCCCTGATGGAACAACACGAGGCCGACGCCGCTCACAGCCTCACCAGTTTCGCCGCGAACGCCTGATCCGCCATTCCAGAAAGGACACCAACATGTCAGACAACATCACCTACCACCACGGCGCCGTCGCCGACTTCGCCTCAGACGTGGGTTCCCGTGCCGCCCAGCTCATGGAGATTCACGACGACATCCAGCAGCGCACCAACGCCATCGCCGATTTCTTCCAGGGCTCGGCGGCGACCTCGTTCCACGAGGCGCAGATGCAGATGCTGCATGGTCTTCAGGGCCTCATCCAGACCGTGAGCCGGCACGGCCAGACCATCAGCAGCGTCAACGAGGGCGCGCACAGCACCGATATGCAGATGAGCAATTTGTTCTGAGCCGGAGTGAATCCAGCCGGTGGGGCGCACCGCGGTGTGCCCCACCGGCTGTGTCCGGACTCTTAAGGCCTTTCGCTTCGAGGACATGAATGCTGACGACTTCTCTTGACGGTATATGGGCGCTGCAGGTGCTCGCCGGTATCGAGGTGCTTGCACCCGAACTTGGCCTACGCCCATACCTGCCACGTATCGAAACGACGGATATGGTCCTCGCCCACCCGGTCGCTCAGGAATTGCAGGCGGCAGGTGCCATCGACGCCGCCGGAGCGGTGGACGAAATCGTCTTGGACTGGCTGACCGTGTTGTCGCGACGCGACGTTGCGGTACTGCTGCACGTCCAGACCCCTGCGGGTGATGCTGAGCCAGAGCGCATTCTGCTGGCCCGCTTCGCGCAATGGTGGGTCAGTGCGGAGCGGGCCGGCCACCAGGTCCGGATCGGCGGAGCAGGGACTGCCACCGGCGAACGGTCGGCCGGACTACTGATCAGCGACCAGATCGAACGGTTATGCGGGGCGATGGAACCCGCCCCACTCAAACCCGCGACCATCGATGTAGCGGAAATCCTCAGCGCGGTAACGGATCCGGCAAGCCTGCGCGCATTCCTGATCAACCACCGACTCGACAGCGACCAGATCGCCACCCTCACCCTGGCCGCGGACCGTGAACGCTCCGCCCAGGCCTCCGTCGTCGCGATACAGGCTGGGGTGGGCGAAGGACCGATGCGGGCTCACATCCAACCGGGAGCGGTGACGATCATCGATACCCCGCACGGTCGGTTGGTCTCCGAACACCTTCAGCGCTGCGGTAAGCCGTGGATGATCGTCAGCCCAGGTTCGAGGGCGAACATCTCATCCGCCGTGCGCACCCTGCTTCGGAACCTCCCTGCGCAGGAGCAGTGGTATTCACACAGAAAGGTCGTCTAGAAACATGTCGGACTCAGTCTCGGGGACGCTGCGCATCTCCGACTTGGTGACCCCCCGAAAGATCCCGCCGGGGGCGGGGTGGCGCAAGCTCGTCTACAACGTCTCAGGCAACGCGCTCAATCCCGGAGAGTCACCGGCCGAGCGCCACTACCGCGAGCTACGCGAACGTATCCGTCGGCATATCCGCAAGCAGTACGTGATTGCCTTTGTTTCAGGCAAGGGCGGCGTCGGAAAGACGACGATGACGGCCTGCGTTGGCGGGATCTTCCGGGAGAGCCGGCCCGAAAACGTTGTAGCGATCGACGCCGCGCCCGGTTTCGGGACCCTTGCGGGACGTATCGACGAAACGCCCCCGGGGGATTACGCGGCGGTCCTCAACGACACCGATGTCCAGGGTTACGCCGATATCCGGGAACATCTGGGGCAGAACACCATCGGACTGGACGTGCTGGCCGGCAACCGGGCCTCGGATCAACCTCGACCTCTGGCACCGGCGATGTTCAGCGGAGTCCTGTCGAGATTGCGTCGCACCCATAACGTCATGGTGGTCGACACTTCAGACGACCTCGAACATCCGGTCATGAACGCGGTGCTGAACTCCTGCGATACGTTGGTGTTCGTCTCCGGCCTGACCGCCGACACTTCGCTTCCGGTGACCCGGGCCATCGACCTGTTGCGATCGATGGGCCACCACGAGTTGGTTTCTCGGAGCATGGTCATTCTCAACGACAGCCGGAACGGCTACGAGAAGGACGCTCGCGACTACCTGACCGAGAAATTCAGCCAGTCCGGTGCTGCCGTGGAGTTCATGCCCTATGACCCCCATCTGGCCGAAGGCGGCATCATCGACACCGCCAACGAATTGCAGAAGAAGACACGCCTGCGACTCTTCGAGATCACCGCGGCTCTCGCCGACAAGTACGTACCAGATGCCGATAGGCCGCGATGATGACGGTGGTCTCCTTTCCGGCGCGCTGCGCCGTCGCAGTTGTCTGCGGTGAACACCTTGTCTCGCAGGTCTACCCGGCATCGGTGCCGATTGAGGTGTTCCTGGACAACATTGTTGAGTTACTCAACGATGATCTGAAACGCCGTGGTGGCACAGCGCTGGACGCGGCTGGCGCCTACGAACTCCAGCGGGCTAACGGAACTCGCCTCGACGTGCGGAGGACCCTCGACGAGTTGGGCATCGAAGACGGCGACACCTTGGTTCTGGTTCCTGCCGAGGCCGGGGAATCCTTTGAGCCCCAGTACGAGTCGCTGTCCAGCGCCCTGGCCGATATCGGCAAGACGCTGTTCGCGCCGGTTACTGCGCACACTGCGGCGTTGACGGCCCTGGGCATCCTCGGCATGGCTGTTCTGGCGACGGCTGTCTTGACCGTCCACACCCGGTTACATACCGATTCATGGGCCATCGCGGCGGCGGTGCTCACATTCGGTGCGGGCGTCGCCCTCGGGGCGTTCGCGGTGTGGCGGTGGTGGCCCGATCAGTGGCAGTTGTCGGGCGGACTGGCGTGGCTGGCGATTCCGTTACTGGCCGTCGGATCCGCTGCGGCGGCGCCAGGCGCGCTCGGCGCGGCCCACCTGTTCGTCGTCGCTCTCGCCGCGGGCGTCCTGATCTGCGGACTAGTCACCGTCAGCGGACGTTACGTGACCATCGGTGCCACTCTCGTCGCCCTCTGTGCCGTAGGCGGACTCAGCGCTGCGGCACGGATGTGGCATTCGGTGGCAGTGCAACGACTCGGGATGTGCGCCTTGGTCGGGTTGCTCGTCCTTCTGACCGCAGCGCCGACAATCGCGCTATGGGCTGCACGGATCCGCCCGCCACACTTCGGTTCTATCACCGGCCGCGACCTCTTCCGCCGCGGTGAAGGGATGCCGCCCGATGCCGTGGCACCAGTCGAGGAAGGCGCCGAAGAGGAGCCCGATTCCGACGCGACACCACGCGGTGCGGTGATCGCCGCCGGGGCACGGCGTGCCAACGGCGTGCTCACCGGGATCTGTGCGGCGGCCGCCATCGCCCTGCCTGCCGCGGTGTGGACCACCCTGATACCGGGAGGGTCGCGCGGTGTCGGCGCAGCGATCGTTGCCGTGCTGTTCGTCGTCATCTACCTCAGCCGAGCCAGGGCATTCGCTGATCGCCGGCAAGCCGTCGCCCTGGTGTGCGGGGCGGCGGCGGCGATGTGCGCGGGGGTTGCACGCTATGTCTTGTCCTATTCGCCGGACGCCGTCGGACCGTTGCTGTGGGGGATCCTGGTGCTGGTCGCATTCTCCGGCGCCGGTCTTGTCGCTGCGCTCTTGGTTCCGGTTACCCGGTTCACGCCGCTGGTCCGAATGGTCGCCGAATGGCTGGAGTTGGCCGCCATTGTGATTGCGCTCCCCCTGGCCGCCTGGGTGGGTGGTCTGTTCGCCTGGGTCCGGATGCGATGACGAGACGCAGCGGCCGCACGCTCGCGGTCACCATGGTGGTTCTGCTGACAGGAATGTTGTCCAACGTTCCTGCGGCTCTGGCAATCGAGCCGCCGTCCGTCGATCCCGCGCTGGTGCCGCCGGACAGCACTCCCGGGCCGGAACAACCGATGCGACAGAGCAATGTCTGTGCCCGCGCCATCACCGTTGCCGAACCCAATGTCGGCCTGCCCGCACCTGGTTTCACCATGCTCAACGTCAGTAAGGCCTGGCAGTACTCGACCGGTAACGGGGTGGCGGTCGCTGTGATCGACACCGGAGTGAATCCGAGCCCGCGGCTGCCGGTCGTGGCGGGCGGCGACTACATCATGGGCGGAGACGGCCTGTCCGACTGTGACGCGCACGGGACCGTGGTCGCGTCGCTGATCTCTGCGGCACCATCCGGGACGCCGATGCCTGCGCCGTTGCCGCCGAGGCCGGCGTTTCCGCAGCCGGCCGGTATCCCGCAGGCAGGTCCGACATCGGCACCGTCGTCCAGCAGTCCGCTGCCACCCCCGCTGCCAGCCCCGCCGATTGCACCCGACGGCGTAGCCGGTGTCGCCCCGCACGCGACGGTGATTTCGATCCGGCAGTCCTCCAGAGCCTTCGAGCCGCAGAACCCGGGCCCTGGCGACATGGATGCACGACGCAAAGCCGGCACCGTGTCCACCCTGGCAAGGGCCATCGTCCATGCGGCGAACTTGGGTGCCAAGATCATCAATGTCAGTGTCACGGCGTGTGTTTCGGCAGCGGACCCGCTCGACCAACGTGCGATCGGGGCAGCAGTGTGGTACGCCGCGACCGTCAAGGACGCCGTGGTCGTCGCGGCGGCCGGCAACGAGGGTGAAGACGGATGCCTGCAGAACCCGTCCTTTGATCCACTCGGTGCCGAAGACCCCCGCGATTGGCGAAACACCAAGACGGTGTCATCGCCGTCCTGGTTCTCCGACTACGTGCTGTCCGTCGGAGCTGTCGACACCACGGGCGCCCCCTTGAGCAAAAGCCTGGCCGGACCTTGGGTGGCGGCTGCCGCGCCGGGTGTGGCAATCATGGGGCTCGCGCCTGGCGGCGGTCCGGCCAATGCCTATCCGCCGGTGCGGCCCGGAGATAAGGACATCCCGTTCTGGGGAACGAGTTTCTCGGCGGCCTACGTCAGCGGTGTTGCGGCGCTGGTGCGGGCGAAGTACCCGCAACTGAGCGCACACCAGGTGATTCACCGGATTCTGCAGACCGCACACAACCCGGCTCGCGGAATCGACAACCAGGTGGGCTACGGCGTCGTCGATCCGGTGGCCGCATTGACCTTCGACGTCCCGGCCGGGGACCGCGCGGTGGTCGATGCCCAGACGCGCGTGGTCACACCGCCGCAGGCACCTCCGCCGCCGGACCACCGCGCGCGCACGGTTGCAGCGGGATTCGCCGGAGTTGTCGCCGCTGGGGTGCTATTGGTCGGTTTGATTTCCAGGGCGAGGAGGGCGCGGTGAGGGAGCTGATCCGCCTGGCCGTCATCGCCGCCGTCTTCGTTGCGGTAGTACTCGGCTGGGGAGTGGGCGGATCGATCGGTGCGGTGGTGGGCCTTCTGGTCGGGCTGCTGCTCGGTGTCGTGCCCTGGCGTGGTCTCCCGTTGTGGTCGTGGTTGGAGCTGTACCTGCGCCGGCACCGCCCCATCGCGCTGACGGCCCCGGTCACGGTTGCCAATGACCGATCCGGCGGTGGAATTCGATATCAGGACGGGGTTGCTATCGGGGCAATCCAGATTTTGGGGAAGCCCTATCGTCCAACGCTTTTCACCGGTTCAACAGGTATGGAGACGGATAACACGGTCGACGTCGCCGGATTGGTTCCGGCGATGCGGCAGAGCCTGGGGTTGAACCTGGAGTCGATCTCGGTGGTCAGTTGCGGTGCACGCCGGAGCCCGATAGGGGACTACCCGCGGGTGTACGACACGCTGATCGGTACCCCGCCATACGCGGGTCAGCGTGAAACCTGGCTCATCATCAGGATCCGCGCGATCGACAACGGCGATGCGTTGCGGTGGCGGACTACGGTGGGGGCTTCCACCCTGGCCGCGGTGCAAAGAATCGCACTGCTGCTGCGTCGCAATGGGATCCGCGCCAAGGTTGCGACGGCAACGGACATCCTCGGGTTGGAGCGACGGTTGGGAGCCAATGCGCTGGAGGCGCATAACCGGCGGTGGAACAGCGTTCGCAGCGATGTGGGTTGGCAGACCACGTACGCATATCGACCGCCCGACATCAACACCGAGACACTTGCGCAAGCCTGGGCGCTGCGCGCCGACGGGATCGTCCAGAACGTCACGTTGTTCGGTGACGGTACCGCGACGGCGACTGTGACCGTTCGGACTGCCCAGCCGCCCGCCGCACCGCCGGCAGTTGTGCTGCGCGCACTTCCCGGCGAGCAGGCGCAAGCTATCGCTGCCAACCTGTGCGGTCCGAGGCGGCGGCTTCGCCGAGTGGCCGCCGGGCAACTGCCACAATCGTTGATCATCCCGGTCGGAGCCTCCGGTGTCCTGCTCGGCAAGACTCCCGACGGTGATCGTCTCGCGATGCCGCTCGGCGACCCCGCGGAGCAATGCCGAATTCATATTGCCGCCGAGGACGCCATTGCGAAGCGGATCATCATCCGAGCTGCCGGTGCGGGGGAGCGCGTCACCGTGCACACCGCAGATCTACAGCGCTGGGAGACCATCCGGATGCCTGATATCGCGGTGATCGAGCACCCTCGCCCGGCGTCGGGAACCACCCTCAGCATCACCGACGGGACGGTGCCACCCGCGCCGCGGCCGCATACGGTGATTTCAGTTGGCGGTCCGAGTGACACGGTGCACCCGGCGGCGGACGTGGTGGTCACGCAGACCGGACCGGAGGCCGTCGAGGTGACCGCAGCAGGTCGCACGTATGACGTCGCGGTGGAGTTCTTCCGTGCGGAGAACCGCTATGTCACCCGAGATTTAGCGTTTCTCGGCCTTGAGCCGGAAATGGCGGACTAGTCGATGACCAGTGGGATATCGACGGTTGCCGCTCGTCGGCAATTCGACCAGGCGATGTCGGTCCTGGAGCGGGATCCGGCCCTGGCGTGCCGACTATTCCGAGAAGCAACCGACACCGATCCGACGATGGCCGATGCGTGGCTGGGCCGGATCGCAGCGGGTGATCAGGAACTGTCGACGTTGGCGCAGTTGAACGGATTCGGTGCCCGACTGCATCGGGAGACCAATCGCCTCGGGACAACTCTGGCCGCGCCGGTAAAAGCCGGTCCCTATCTGTCCATCAATGTGACAGAGGCCTCCCATGTCGGCGTCGCACTTGCCAGTGCTCTTATCGATGACAGGCAGTTCGAGAAAGCCGAAGGCCTGCTCGATGATCCTGGGCTGCTGGACGGCTGGGAGAACCATCAGTGGCGACAGTACGTGCGTACCTACCTGATGTTCGCCACCCAGCGTTGGCCGGATGTCATTGCCGAGGCAGCCCGTGTCCTGCCACCGCGGGCGGTGATCATGACGGCGGTGACAGCGGGCACGAATGCACTGGCCGCCCACGCCGCCGCTCACCTCGGGCAGCCACGGGTTGCGCTGGACTGGGCCAATCGCGTAGAGCTTCGATCCGGTTCCGCTATCCCTTCGGCGAGCCGCCGTAGCCTTGTCGAAACCGTTGTAGCCGTGGTGGATCCGGCCGAGTTCCCGGTGATTGCCGCCGACCTGGCCTACATCCGGGGTATGGCCCACCGCCAACTCTGCGACGAGACGCAGGCCCAGGTGTGGTTGTCCAAGGCCACCATCAACGGTGCGCTGATCGAGCCGGCAAAGCAGGCGCTTTCCGATCCGCGTGTGCAATTGGTTGTCACTGATGAGGATTCAATCAACAGCCGCAGCAACAAATGGGATGTCACGACTGAGCAGTCTGAGGATGCACGCGCCGAGGAGGCGAACAAAGAACTTCGTCAGGAGCTTTTGACGCAAGGTCGCGCCCTGCTGGACAACCAAGTCGGCCTCGCCGAAGTGAAGCGCGCCGTCGCGGAGATCGAAGATCAGATCGAGGTGCGGGCATTGCGATTGGCGCACGGCCTGCCGGTCACGAACCAGACCAACCATATGTTGTTGGTAGGGCCACCCGGAACAGGCAAGACCACCACCGCCGAAGCGCTGGGAAAGATCTACGCGGGCCTCGGAATCGTGCGTAACCCGGAGATCGTCGAGGTCAAGCGCTCAGACTTCTGTGGCGAGCATATCGGCTCGTCGGGCCCGAAAACCAATGAGCTGATTGACCGTTCGCTGGGGCGCATCCTGTTCTTCGACGAATTCTATTCACTGGTCGAACGTCATCACGACGGCCGGCCGGACATGATCGGTATGGAGGCGGTGAACCAACTGCTGGTCGCACTCGAGGTGCATCGATTCGACTTCTGCTTCATCGGCGCGGGCTACGAACGTGAGGTCGACGACTTTCTGGAGGTGAATCCAGGACTTGCGGGACGTTTCAATCGCAAACTCCGATTCGAGTCGTACAGCCCGGAGGACCTTGTGGAGATCGCGGCCCGCTACGGCGGCCCCCGTGCCACGGTGCTCGACCCGGATGCCCGGGTCGCATTCAGCGCGGCTTGTCAGAAGCTGCGGGCCTTCGTCGCCGCCGACGGTACCCACGGTGTCGATCTCATGCAGAACGGCCGATTCGCCCGCAATGTGGTGGAACGCGCCGAGCGGCTGAGGGATTCACGCGTTGCGGCGCAGCACCGCACCGACAAGGGTTCGATCACCGTTGCGGACCTGGAGACCCTGCGGACCCACGACATCCTGGCGGCGGTCGCCGAAGCCTGCGCCGAGAAACACGTGCCGATGGTGCTGTGAGGGTGAAAGCGCTATGACCCGCTGGCCGTCACCCGACTGAACCGCTCCAACTGCGTCGGCGGGCCATCGACGGGCGGCGGCGGCAACACCAGGTCCACCCCGTCGATCACCCGAATCACGTTGTGCGTCTGGCGATCGAAGTTCAGTGTCCCGTGTTGGAAGTTCTGCACGATCCACTCAGGTTCGGGGATCTCACCACTGGTCGGTAGTCCCAGTGCGCCGCGCTCGTAGCCCAGCGACGCCCAGGCCGTGTAGATCGCACCGGTCAGCGGTTGGGCGCCGGTCTCCGGTGACCAATACATCGCGCCGCGCTCGAAGTTCGCGTAGCGGGTCCTGCCGTCACCGGCCGCCTCCATCGAGATCGGCATGCCCAGTGGACTGACCGCACCACCGTCGGCTTCCCAGCGGGCCAGGATCGCCCCACCCCGCAACGATTCGGTGGCATCCGGAGGACCGTTGAAATTGGCTGCCAGCTTGCGGATCTGGTCCATCGTGGCGTAGCCCTGCGTGCCTGGGCATTCGGTGTTGCCGACATCGCGGTGGGCGAAGATCTCCGGCAGTTCCACCACCCGGCCACCCGGCACCACGGTGTGCGCGCCGCCGGCGGACTTGAGGTTCACCATCCCCAGCGGATCGACCTTGTCCAGGCTCAGCCGCCAGCCGAGCAACCGGCCGACCGTCTTCACCAAGACGTCCGGCGGTGGGTCATCCTCGAAGTTGCCGATCATCGACACGCCCCACACATCGCTGTTGAAGCCGCCGGTGTGAGAACCCATGACGTCCTTGGTGATTCCGCCGGCACGGCCCTCGAACACCTGCCCGTACTTGTCCACCAGGGCGTTGTAGGCGATGTCGCACCAGCCCAGCGTCATGGTGTGATAGGCGTAGATCGAGCGCAGGATGGCCGCGGAATCCTCCGGGGCGTAGTTGTTGCCGGTAGCGGTGTGGTGTACCACCGCGGCGCGAAGCCCGTCGCCGTAATACGGACCGCCGCAGCGCATTCCGGAGCCTGCGCCCCAGTCGGCGCGGCTGATGATGTTGGGCGGCTGGCCGGGCCCCAGGGTGGCGTTGGGAGGCGTCCACTGCCGGTCCACCGGACTCTGCGGCGGAGTGATCAGCACCGCCGACATGTTCTGCGACAACTGCTGCTCGGCAGTGGCCGGGATGTAGCCCAAGTCGCCGCCGGCGTCCAGTCCGCTGTCCGGGGGAGCGGTGGTGACAGCTGCGTCGTGCGGGCGGGTGACGGCGATCTGCACCGCGGTGGTGCTGCCGACGTACACCGGGTCGGTGCCTTGGGTCCCCGAACCGGTCTCATCGGTGATGTCGGAGAGGCTCTCGCTCTCGTACCAGGGACCCCATGACCCGTCGGGCTGCTTGGCCCGTATCCGGGCGGTGGTTCCGGTCAGATCCGAGCCGGTCAGCGCCACCATCGCGAACGGGTCGTCCTGGCTGATCTCCCGGATGGTCTCGCCGCCGCCGACGCCGGCCAGGGGCTGCTGCACCAGCACGGTGTCCTCGGCGCGGACCGCGTCATGTCGGACGTGCCCGGGAAGGCCGCCGTTCACCGCCAGCGGCACCACGAAAACCGTCACCGCGACAGCGGTGAACAGGATCGACGGTGCGGGACGGGACGCCACGCCTCGGATGTTACGTATGTGCCTCTTGTGTCTGACGTTGCGACACGGACTATTGCTAACTATTGAGCACTATGTGACTGGTGGTTTAGAAGGGGCCGGACATGCAACGGCACCGCAGGGGCCTCTTGGGAGCTCTGGCCCAGGGGTTGACCGGGCTCCCACCCTGCGGTGCCGTTTCGATGCAGGTCTTTCTGTGCAGGCCTTTCGTCAGCCGACCGGGATGGCCCCCGCCGCCTCGATCGCCGGAGCGGCGGCGGCTGCCGGCGCGGCTGCCGCAGCACCCGCCGCGTTCTGCATGGCCTGGGTGATCCCCGGCATCACCACGCCCTTGAGCAGGTCGATGGCCTGCCCAACGCCGAGCTGGTTGGCCGCGCTGCTCAGGTCGCCGATGATGCCGCCGGACTGTGCCGGCGCAGCGGGCAAGCCGATCGTCGGGTCACCGAGGATTGGGTAAGTACCCGCCGGCGCGGTGATCGGCATTTCGGTCGGCAGGCCGATGCCGGTCGGAGCGGTCAGCGCCGGGTCCAGGCCGATCTGGGGAGCGGTCAGACCGGGGTTGGCCAATGCCGGATCGGTCAGCGACGGCACCGCCGCCGCCGGGCTCAGACCCGGGGTGGTCAGACTCGGCGTGGTCAGACCGGGCACCGAGGCGCTCGGCGTGGTCAGACCCGGGGTTGTCAGGCTCGGCGTGGTCAGGCCGGGAGCGGTCAGGCTCGGGGTGGTCAGGCCGGGAGCGGTCAGGCTCGGGGTGGTCAGACCCGGGGTTGTCAGGCTCGGGGTGGTCAGGCCGGGAGCGGTCAGGCTCGGTGTGGTCAGGCCGGGAGCGGTCAGGCTCGGTGTGGTCAGGCCCGGGGACAGCGGCCCGGCCTGCACCGGCTGGGCCCCGGCCGGGCTCAGGCCGGTCGGCAGCGGCGGGAGGTTGATCCCGAACTGCGACAGGCCGGCCTGCAGGGCCGACATGATCTCGTTGGGCAGGTCGGTGACGACGGCGGCCCGGGTGAAGTCCCGTTGCTCGGGCGCCTTCGGGCCGGAGGTCAGTTCGATGACACCGATGACTGCGAACGGGCTTGCGACGGCTAGGGCGGCCACCGCGCTCATGGCAGTCGAGAACTTGCGTCGACGTTGGTTCGGCACGGGAGTCTCCTCGCATATCTATTAAGAGCCGTCTGGATTACGAACCCTCTTCGCCAGCCCCGTTTTCGGCGGATTTACCGAGCCGAAGCTGACGGAGTCGATGTTACGAGTGAGATTGGTGTGACTGGAGTGACGATGCGTAATCGTGAGCCAATCGCGACATAGGCCACGGCCGCCCGGCGGTGCCCGAAACGCACATTTCTCGCGGTCACCGAGTTTCGCGATGGGGTTCCGCCCACCCTCGTCAGATAACCTTGGCGCTGATGACCGCCGCCCGTTTTGACCTCTTCGTCGTCGGCTCCGGCTTCTTCGGCCTGACGATCGCCGAGCGGGTGGCCACCCAGCTCGGCAAGCGTGTGCTCGTGGTCGAACGCCGGTCGCACATCGGCGGCAACGCCTATTCCGAGCTCGAGCCGCAGACCGGTATCGAAATCCACCGCTACGGCGCCCACCTCTTCCACACCTCCAATCAACGGGTCTGGGACTACGCGCGGCAGTTCACCGACTTCACCGGCTACCAGCACCGGGTGTTCGCCATGCACAACGGCCAGGCCTACCAGTTCCCGATGGGGCTGGGCCTGGTCTCGCAGTTCTTCGGCCGCTACTACAGCCCCGAGGAGGCCCGCGCCCTGATCGCCGATCAGGCCGCCGAGATCGACACCGCCGAAGCGCAGAATCTCGAGGAGAAGGCCATCTCCCTGATCGGCCGACCGCTCTACGAGGCGTTCGTCAAGGATTACACCGCCAAACAGTGGCAGACCGACCCCAAGGAACTGCCCGCTTCGGTCATCAGCCGGCTGCCGGTCCGCTACACCTTCGACAACCGCTATTTCAACGACACCTACGAGGGTCTTCCCGTCGACGGCTACACCGCGTGGCTACAGAACATGGCAGCCGACGACCGCATCGAGGTTCGCACTGACACCGACTGGTTCGACGTGCGCGACGAACTGCGGGCCGCCAACCCGGACGCCCCGGTTGTCTACACCGGTCCGCTGGACCGCTACTTCGACTATGTCGACGGCCGCTTGGGCTGGCGCACCTTGGATTTCGACGTCGACGTTCTGCCCACCGGCGACTTCCAGGGCACTCCGGTGATGAACTACAACGACGCCGACGTGCCCTACACCCGCATTCACGAGTTCCGCCACTTCCACCCGGAGCGGGACTACCCGGCCGACAAGACGGTCATCATGCGGGAGTACTCCCGATTCGCCGAGGATGACGACGAGCCCTACTACCCGATCAACACCGACGCCGACCGGGAACTGCTGGCCACCTACCGGTCCCGTGCGAAGGACGAAACCGCCTCGGCAAGAGTACTTTTCGGTGGCCGACTCGGCACCTACCAGTACCTCGACATGCACATGGCAATCGCCAGTGCGCTGAGCATGTACGACAATGAACTTATGCCGCTGCTCAGCGGCGATACCCTGGCGCCGCACCTGCGTGACGGTGCGCCGCTGACGGACGAGAACAATCAAGGCGGCACAGCATGAGCGACATCCCCTCCGGCCCGATCACCTCGGGAGAATCCCGCGCGGTGAGCCTGCTGCAGCGGATCATCCTGCCGCGCCCCGGGGAACCGCTCGATGTGCGCAAGCTCTACATCGAGGAGTCCGACACCAACGCCCGCCGGGCGCACGCGAGCAGTCGCACCACCCTGCAGATCGGCGCGGAGTCGGAAGTGTCCTTCGCCACCTACTTCAACGCCTTCCCGGCCAGCTACTGGCGCCGCTGGTCCACGCTGACCTCGGTGGTGCTGCGGGTGGAACTCACCGGGTCGGCCCGTATCGACGTCTACCGGTCCAAGGCCACCGGCGCGCGGATCAGCGTCGGCGGCACCGAGATCATCAGCGGCACCGCCGCTCCCGCCGCATCGGAGTTCGAGGTCGAACTGGCCCCCTTCGAGGACGGCGGCTGGATCTGGTTCGACATCACCACCGACACCAAGACGGTGGTGCACAGCGCAGCCTGGTACGCCCCGGTGCCGGCCCCCGGCCGCGCCGACGTCACCGTCGGCATCCCCACCTTCAACCGGCCGGCCGACTGCGTCAACGCACTGAAGGCGTTGACCTCGGATCCGTTGGTGAACAACGTCATCGGCGCGGTCATCGTCGCCGACCAGGGCACCAGCAAGGCCAAGGATCACCCCGGTTTCGACGAGGCGGCCGCCGCGCTGGGTAGCCGGCTGTCGGTCTACAACCAGCCCAACCTCGGCGGCTCCGGCGGCTACAGCCGGGTGATGATGGAGGCGCTGCGCAACACCACCTGTGAGCAGATCCTGTTCATGGACGACGACATCCGCATCGAGCCGGACTCGATCCTGCGGGCGCTGGCACTGAGCAGATTCGCCAAGACGCCGACCCTGATCGGCGGTCAGATGCTCAACCTCCAAGAGCCCTCGCACCTGCACGTGATGGGCGAGATCGTCAACCGCGCGAACTTCATGTGGACCAACGCCCCGCACACCGAGTACGACCACGACTTCGCCAAGTACCCGCTTGACGGGGATGACGAGGAAGGGCTCAGCCAGCTGCTGCACCGGCGCATCGACGTCGACTACAACGGCTGGTGGATGTGCATGATCCCGCGCCGGGTGGCCGAGGAACTGGGCCAGCCGCTGCCGCTGTTCATCAAATGGGACGACGCCGATTACGGGCTGCGGGCCGGTGAGCACGGCTACCCGACCGTCACCATGCCGGGCGTCGCGATCTGGCACATGGCCTGGAGTGACAAGGACGACGCCATCGACTGGCAGGCCTACTTCCACCTGCGCAACCGGCTGGTGGTCTCGGCCCTGCACTGGGACGCCCCGGTCAACGGCCTGGTCAAGAGCTCCATCAAGGCGACCCTCAAACACCTTCTGTGCCTTGAATATTCGACGGTTGCGATCCAGAACAAGGCGATCGAGGACTTCCTGGCCGGCCCGGAACACATCTTCTCGATCCTGGAGTCCGCACTGCCCGAGATCCGTGCGATGCGCCAGGAGTTCCCCGATGCGGTCGTGCTGCCGGCCGCCACCGCGCTGCCGGCACCGAGCGGGCGGACCAGGGTGAACAAGCCGCCGGTGGCGCTGCCGTCCATCGGGATTCGGCTGGCTCGCGGCATACTGCACCAACTCGGTGAGGCCGACCCAGCCCACCACGAACGCCCGCAACTCAACGTCGCCACCCAGGACGCGCGGTGGTTCCTGCTGTGCAACGTCGACGGGGTGACGGTCACCACCGCCGACGGCCGTGGCGTGGTCTACCGGCAGCGTGACCGGGCCAAGATGTTCGACCTGTTGAAAGCCTCTCTGCGTCAACATATCCGGCTGTACCGCAAGTACGACCACATGCGCCGGGTCTACCGCCAGGCGCTGCCCGAGTTGTCCAGCCAGAAGAAATGGGAAACCGTATTGCTCGACCCGGCGGCGATCAATGCCTGATCTCTCCGGGCACGCCGTCGCCCCGCCGACCGGGGAGGTGGCCGCTCTGGTGGCGGTGCAGTCCACCATCGCGACGCCTCCGGTCATCGGCGTCGCCCGCGTCATGTCGCACTTCGGAGAGCACGCCGCCGGGTGGGTGGCGCTATCCGCACTGGGCGCGGTGCTCTCCCCGCGCCGCCGGCGGGACTGGCTGCTGGTCGGTGTCGGCGCGGTCGCCGCGCACGCCGCGGCGATCGTGATCAAACTCGCGGTGCGCCGCCGCCGGCCGCACCACCCGGACATCGCCGTCAACGTCGGAACCCCCAGCAAGCTGAGCTTCCCGTCGGCACACGCAACGTCGAGCACCGCCGCCGCTATGCTGCTGTGCCGGGCCACCCGCTCGCCGCTGCCATTGGCCGCCGTGCCACTGATGGCGTTGTCGCGCCTGGTGCTCGGCGTGCACTATCCCACCGATGTGCTCGCCGGCATGGCCGTCGGCGCCGCGGTCGCGCGGACCACGGCCAGCCTGGGTGGTGGCCCCAACGGGCAGAAGGGAAGAGCCTGACCATGAGTGAGGCAGCGGTCACCGGCCCGCCGAGCAATCTGTTCACCGGCATCGTCAAGGCGGTGCGGCCCCGGCAGTGGGTGAAGAATCTGCTGGTCTTCGCCGCCCCGCTGGCGGCCCTGGGCGGCGGTGCCCATTTCGACTACCGCGAAGTGCTGTACAAGGTGTCGATCGCCTTCGTCGTGTTCTGCATGGCGGCATCGTCGATCTATCTGGTCAACGATGCCCGCGACGTCGAGGCCGACCGCGCGCACCCGACCAAGCAGTTCAGACCGATTGCCGCCGGGGTGCTGCCGGTCGGCATGGCTTACGGGATCGCCACCGTCCTGGCCGTCGCCTCCCTGGCGATCGCCTGGTGGGTCACCCCGAAGCTGGCATTCGTGATGGCCGTCTATCTGGTGATCCAACTGGCGTACTGCTTCGGCTTGAAACACCAAGCAGTGCTTGACATCTGCATTCTGTCCTCGGGATTCCTCATCCGCGCTATCGCCGGTGGTGTGGCGGCGGGTATCCCGCTGTCCCAGTGGTTCCTGATGGTGATGGCGTTCGGATCGCTGTTCATGGCGGCCGGCAAGCGCTACGCCGAACTGCAACTCGCCGAACGCACCGGCGCCAAGATCCGCAAGTCGCTGGAGAACTACACCAGCACCTACCTGACTTTCGTCTGGACGCTGTCGGCTACCGCCGTCGTGGTCTGTTACGGGCTGTGGGCGTTCGAGCGGGACGGGGCCACCGGATCGTGGTTCGTCGTCTCGATCATCCCTTTCACCGTCGCGATCCTGCGCTACGCGGTGGACGTCGACGGCGGTATGGCGGGGGAACCGGAGGAGATCGCACTGCGCGACCGGGTGCTGCAACTGCTCGCCCTGGCCTGGATCGGAACCGTCATTGCCGCCGCCGTCCTCACGTAGCCGGACGTCTCTCCGCACGCGCTACAGCCCGCTGACCCGAATCAGTCTGTGGCTGAACGTCACTGGCGTCTCGGCGCTGTGGGCATGGGGGGTCTGGGAGCGGCGCTGGATCGCCGACGACGGCCTGATCGTCCTGCGTACGGTCCGCAACCTGTTGGCCGGCAACGGACCGGTGTTCAACGCCGGCGAACGGGTGGAGTCCAACACCTCCACCCTCTGGACGTATCTGGTCTACCTCGGCAGCGTGATCGGCGGCCCGCTGCGGCTTGAGTACGTGGCGCTGGCGCTGGCCCTGATCTTCAGCGTCGGCGGGGTCGCGATGGCCATGCTGGGGACCGCCCGGCTGTGGGCCCCGAGCCTGCGCGGCAAGCCCGCGGTGATGCTGCCGGCCGGGGTTCTGGTCTACATCGCGCTGCCACCGGCCCGGGACTTCGCCACCTCAGGTCTGGAGAACGGTCTGGTGACGGCCTGGCTGGGCGGGTTGTGGTGGATGATGGTCGCCTGGTCCCAACGGCCATCCCAACAGGCACGGCCATCCCAACAGGCACGGCCATCCCAACAGGCACGGCCATCCCAACAGGCA
>DAIPYT010000003.1:29594-49832 GCA_036782595.1 Mycobacterium sp.
CGGCCATCCCAACAGGCTCAGTGGCAGGAACATCGCGGACGGGACCACTCCGCCTGGTTCCTGGCGGCGCTGGCTTTCGTGGCGGGCCTGAGCGTTCTGGTGCGTCCGGAGTTGGCGCTGATCGGCGGACTGGCGCTGGTGATGATGCTCATCGCCGAAACCGGCTGGAAACGGCGCGCGCTGATCGTGCTGGCCGGCGGGCTGCTGCCAGTGGGGTACCAGATCTTCCGGATGGGCTACTACGCCCTGTTGGTGCCGCAGACCGCGCTGGCCAAGGACGCCTCCGGGAGCAAATGGGACCAGGGACTGGTGTATCTGCGCAACCTCACCGGGCCCTACGCGCTGTGGATCCCGACGGTGCTGCTGGTCGCTCTGGCGGCGCTGCTGCTGCGCGGGTCTCGGCCTCGGCGGCAGGCCCGGGGCGGCGGCCTGGCGGCCCGGGTGCAGACCCCCGGCGCCGTCGTCGCGTTCATGGTTCTCAGCGGTGTGGTGCAGGCGCTGTACTGGATCCGCCAGGGCGGCGATTTCATGCACGGACGGGTGTTGCTGGCCCCGCTGTTCTGTCTGCTGCTTCCGATCGCGGTGCTTCCGGTCGCGATCCCGGCCGGACGCTTGAAGGAAGGGGTGCGGAAACTCTTCACCCGCGAGCAGGGCCACCTGCTCGGCGGGGCCACCGTCGCGCTGTGGCTGGCGCTGGCCGGTTGGACGCTGTGGGCGGCCAATTCTCCCGGGATGGGACGCGACGCCACCCGCGTCACCTACTCCGGAATCGTCGACGAACGCCGGTTCTACTCCCAGGCCACCGGCCATGCGCATCCGCTCACCGCGGCGGACTACCTGGACTATCCGCGTATGCGTGCGGTGCTGGTCGCCATCAACAACACCCCCGACGGTGCGCTGCTGCTGCCCTCGGGCAACTGGGACGTCTGGGATGTCGTGCCGGCCGATCCGCCCACCCCGCCGCCGCCCGGGGTCTCGATGGAAAGCTGGCGTCGTCAAACCTCACCGCACACAGTATTTTTCACCAATCTGGGCATGCTCGGGATGAACGTCGGCCTGGACATCCGGGTGATCGACCAGATCGGTCTGGCCAACCCACTGGCCGCGCACACCGCCCGGTTGGAGGACGGCCGAATCGGCCACGACAAAAATCTCTTCCCGGACTGGGCGGTCGCTGAGGGACCCTGGCTCAAGGAACGGCCGTGGATCCCGGAGTACCTCGACGAGGGATGGATCGAACAGGCCGGGGTGGCGCTGGGCTGCCCGGAAACCGTGGAGATGTTCAAGTCGATCCGCGACCCGATGACCCGGCCCAGATTCATCGGCAATCTCAACCGGGCATTCGACTTCACCCGCTACCGCATCGACCGGGTGCCCAAGTACGAACTGCTGCGCTGCGGTCTGCCCGGACCGGCGCCGGATGAACCGCCCTACGCCGGACTTCCGGCCACCGGTCCGTAGTTGGGGCCAGCTGCGCCCGCGGCGGCCCCCGCCAACTCAAAGCCGGAGCGTAGGCGTATTGGACCGTGACCGTCGGCCTATGTGATTCACTACCGATAACGACTCGACGTGAGGTGGGTATGAGCATGTTCCGGGGCAAATTGCTGAGCGCCGTCAGTGCCGCCGTTCTGGCGCTGAGCCTGTGGGGTGTCACTACGCCGACGGCGCCGACCGCGTCGGCGGCCGGACCGGAGATGCTGATGGTCCCCTCAGCCGCGATGGGCCGCAACATCCCGGTGGCCTTCCAGGGTGGCGGCCCGCGCGCCGTGGTCCTGCTGGACGCTTTCAACGCCGCTCCCGACGTCAGCAACTGGGTGACGGTCGGTAACGCCATGGGCTCCCTGGCCGGCAGCGGCCTGTCGGTGGCCGCCCCGGCCGGCGGTGCCTACAGCATGTACACCAACTGGGATGCCGACGGCAGCAAGCAGTGGGAGACCTTCCTGGCCGACGAACTGCCGAACTGGCTGGCCGCCAACAAGGGAGTGGCTCCCAGCGGTAACGCGATCGTCGGGGTGTCCCAGGGCGGTACCGCCGCAGTGACCATGGCGGCCTTCCACCCGAACCGCTACGGCTACGCCGGGTCGCTGTCGGGCTTTCTGAACCCGTCCGACACCCAGACCAACGGCGTCATCTCCAACGCCATCAACGGCGGCGGCGGCAATATCGACGCCATGTGGGGAGCCCCGCAGTTGGGCCGGTGGAAGTTCCGTGACCCCAATGTTCACGTCAACCTGCTGGTGCAGAACAACACCCGGCTGTGGGTGTTCAGTCCGGCAGCCTTCGCCTGCGGCGACCCCGCCGCGATGGGTGGCGGCGACTGCAGCGTGGCCCAGGGCAGTAACCGCATCTTCTACGCGCACTACCGGTCCCAGGGCGGCCGCAACGGCCACTTCGACATCACCGGCGGCGGCGGCCACGACTGGGGCAGCTGGGCCGGACAACTGGGTGCCATGGCCGGCGACATCAACGCCGCGCTCGGCTAGACCTGCGGCCGGATTCGTCCGATCCGTTAACTTTCCGCAACCTCGACGTCGTTGAGCAGCGGCTGCAAGCCGGTACTGTAGATGGCGTGCATCGTCCTGCCAGCGGATCGCCCAGCAAACTCATGCTGGGTCGTGGTCCGTTGGGTCTGATGCCGAACCGGCTGCTGGTCGCCGGATTGCTGGCCCCGATGGCGTACTTGCTGGCTGGTTGCTCCTCATCCGGTGGCGACCTGATCAGCACCGTCGCCCTGCCTTCCCAGCAGTCGGTGGCCGCAGCCGAATCCGACGGCTTCGACGTCTCCCCACCCCAGGACGGCGGCCGGATGACGGGGGTGCCCAACCTCACTGAGAACCAGCGCGGCTACCTCGATGACCTGCTGGCCGCCGGTGTCCAGCCGGCGAACGATCTGCGTGCGCTGAGTATCGGTTCCTACGTCTGCCAGGCCCGTGCGGCCGGCCAGAGCGATCAGGCGGTGTGGGACTCGGTGGCCCCGATGGTGCGCAGCGACGTGTCCGACACCCACGGCCTGGAAGCGCCGGAAGTCTCCTACCACGACGTCGATGCGACCATTGGTCATTACATCGGCACAGCCATCAAACGACTCTGCTAGTGAGACTCAGCTGACCCGCAATAAACCCAAGCGCAGACCCGATCCCAACCGGCGTCGGCGCCACCGCATCCTGGCGTTGATCGCCGCCGGAGCCGTCGCGCTCGTCGTCGGTCTCATCGTCGCGATCATCGTGATCGTGGTTCGTCGGCCCGGCCCGCCGCCGACGGCAGCACCGCCGTCCGCCCTGCCGCCCACCAGCGTGCCGGGTCAGAAGCCGCGGCCGGCCTTTCAGGACGCCAGTTGCCCCGACGTCCAGATGATCTCCATCCCCGGCACCTGGGAATCCTCGCCCACCGATGACCCGTTGAATCCGGGCCAGTTCCCGATCGCGTTGTTACTCAACGTGACCCGACCGATTCAGCAGCAGTTCGGGCCGGACCGCGTCCAGGTCTACACCGTTCCCTACACCGCGCAGTTCCATAATCCGCTCTCCGCCGACAAGCAGATGTCCTACAACGACAGCCGTAAAGAAGGCACCGCGGCGACAGTGCGGGCCATGACCGAGATGAACAACCGCTGTCCGTTGACCAGCTACGCGATCGTCGGGTTCTCCCAGGGCGCGGTGATCGCCGGAGACCTGGCCAGTGACATCGGCAACGGCCGCGGCCCGGTGGACGAGGACCTGGTGCTCGGGGTGACCCTGATCGCCGACGGACGCCGGCAGCCCGGTGAGGGACAGGTCGTCGGCCCGGAGGCGCCGGGCCAGGGGGCCGAGATCACCCTCCAGGAAGTTCCCACGCTGTCCTCCCTCGGGCTGACGATGAGCGGTGAGCGCCCAGGCGGCTTCGGGGCGCTGAACAACCGGACCAACCAGATCTGCGCGCCGGGAGACCTGATCTGCTCGGCACCGCAGTCGGCGTTCAACATCGCCAACCTCCCGCGCACCCTCGAGGTGCTCACCAGTGGCGCCGGGCAGCCGATTCACGCCATGTACGCGACTCCGGAGTTCTGGAGCGTCGACGGGCGGCCGGCCACCGTGTGGGCGCTGGATTGGGCCCGCAGTGTGCTGGACAACGCTCCGCGCCCCCCGCGCGGGTGACATCACACCCCGATCGCGGCGGAAGTTACGGAATTGACGGCGTTGTGACTTGGCTGCGACCGTCCGAACGCCTAACATTAAGAAAAAAATAAGGCCAGGGAAACGGCCGGTTCGGAGTGATCTATCCATGCGGCCGACGATCCGGTCGCCTCGGACTGCGGCCGCCGGAACCCCGGTAGCATCTGTTTGGCTCAGTCGATCAAAAGCCCAAGCTTGGCGATTCATGGAGCGCTGCACGAGATGCGTTCTGACAGGAGAGTGGTATGCCGTTCCATAACCCGTTCATCAAGGACGGACGCATCACCTTCCCTGAGGGCGCCAGCCTGGTGAAGCACGTGGAGCGGTGGGCCAAGGTCCGCGGTGACAAGCCGGCCTACCGGTTCCTGGACTTCTCCACCGAACGTGACGGCGTTGCCCGGGTACTGACCTGGGCCGACTTCGGTGCCCGCAACCGCGCGTTGGGCGCCCGCCTGCAGCAGGTGACCCAACCCGGTGACCGGGTGGCCATCCTGTGCCCGCAGAATCTGGAGTACCTGGTGGCCTTCTTCGGCACCCTCTACTCCGGCCGAATCGCGGTGCCTCTGTTCGACCCGTCCGAGCCTGGACACGTCGGCCGGCTCCATGCCGTCCTGGACGACTGCCAGCCTTCAGCGATCCTGACCACCACCGAGGCCGCTGAGGGTGTGCGCAAGTTCTTCCGCACCCGGCCGGCCAAGGAGCGTCCGCGCGTCATCGCCGTCGACGCTATTCCGGTCGAGGTCGGCGCCACCTGGGAGCACGTCGACACGGTCCTCGAGGACACCATCGCCTATCTGCAGTACACCTCCGGGTCGACCAGGGTCCCCAGCGGTGTGCAGATCACCCACCGCAACCTGGCCACCAACGTGGTGCAGGTCATCGAGGCACTCGAGGGCGAGGAGGCCGACCGCGGTGTCTCCTGGCTGCCGTTCTTCCACGATATGGGTCTGGTCACCGCGCTGCTGCCCTCGCTGATCGGGCATTACTTCACCTTCATGACCCCGGCTGCGTTCGTTCGCCGCCCGATTCGCTGGATGCGGGAGATCGCCCGTCAGCCCGGCGACACCGGCGGCACCATCTCGGTGGCCCCCAACTTCGCCTTCGATCACGCCGCCGCGCGCGGGCTGCCCAAGGAGGGCGAAGAGCCGCTGGATCTGTCCAATGTCAAGGCCGTCCTCAACGGCAGCGAGCCGATCTCGGCGGCGACGGTCAAGCGGTTCAACGACGCTTTCGGGCCGTTCGGCTTCCCGCCCAAGGCGATCAAGCCGTCCTACGGCCTGGCCGAGGCCACGCTGTTCGTGTCCACCACACCGTCCAGCGAAGAGCCGAAGATCATCTCGGTCGACCGGGACGAACTCAACGCCAACCGGTTCGTGCCGGTGCCCGACGACTCGCCGAAGGCCGTCGCTCAGGCCGGTGCCGGGAAGGTCGGCGTCGGGGAGTGGGCGGTGATCGTCGACCAGGAGAGCGCCAGCGAGGTGCCCGACGGACATATCGGTGAGATCTGGATCAGCGGCAACAACATGGGCACCGGTTACTGGAACAAGCCCGAGAAGACCGTCGAGACGTTCCAGAACACCCTGAAGTCGCGGACCAGCCCGTCGCACGCCGAGGGTGCAGCCGATGACGCCACCTGGGTGCGCACCGGTGACCTCGGTGCCTACTACGACGGTGAGCTGTTCATCACCGGCCGCACAAAGGATCTCGTCATCATCGACGGTCGCAACCACTACCCGCAGGACCTGGAGTACTCAGCCCAGGAGGCGTCCAAAGCGGTTCGCACGGGGTTCGCCGCGGCGTTCTCGGTGCCGGCCAACCAACTGCCCGACGAGGTGTTCGCCGACGCGCATGCCGGTCTCAAGCGCGACCCGAGTGACACCTCCGAACAGTTGGTGATCGTCGCGGAGCGGGCCGCCGGCTCGAACAAGATGGACATCAGCCAGGTCGCCGACGCCATCCGCGCCGCGATCGCGGTGCGCCACGGTGTCACGGTGCGCGACGTGCTTCTCACCCCGGCGGGTGCGATCCCACGCACCTCCAGCGGCAAGATCGGCCGGAGCGCCTGCCGCTCGGCATACCTCGATGGCAGCTTGCGGTCGGGGAAGGTGGCCAACGCCTTCCCCGACGAAGCGGAATAAGGACTTATGTCTGAATCGGATACGCCTGAAGCGACCTGGGAGATCGCACCCGAGAAGGAGCTGACCGCACCGCGCACCGACATCTCGGTGCCCGAGATGCGTGAGTGGCTGCGCAACTGGGTGGCCGAGGCGACGGGTCAGTCGGCGGCCTCGATCAACGAATCCGTCCCGATGGTGGAGCTGGGCCTGTCCTCGCGCGACGCCGTGGCGATGGCCACCGATATCGAGGATCTCACCGGGGTGACCCTGACGGCGACGGTGGCCTTCCGGCACCCGACCATCGAGGCGCTGGCCACGGTGATCGTCGAGGGCGAACCGGAACTCGACATCAGTGACTCCGACGAGGACTGGGTCCGTGTTCGCGATGTGCCCGAGATCGCGATAGTGGGCCTGGCCACCCGCTTCCCCGGCGACATGAACACCCCCGACGAAATGTGGCAGGCGCTGCTGGAGGGCCGCGACGCCATCACCGACCTCCCCGAGGGCCGCTGGTCGGAGTTCATGGACGAGCCCCGGTTGGCCGAACGCATTCGTCAGGCCCGCACCCGCGGCGGATACATCAAGAACATCAAGGACTTTGACGCCGAGTTCTTCGCACTGTCGAAGATGGAGGCCGACAATATCGACCCGCAGCAGCGGATGGCGCTGGAGTTGACCTGGGAGGCGTTGGAAAACTCGCGCATCCCGGCGTCGGCGCTGCGCGGCGAGAACGTCGGTGTCTACATCGGAAGTTCCACCAACGACTACAGCTACCTGGCGATGATGGATCCGCGCACCGCGCACCCGTATGCCATCACCGGCACCGCCAGTTCGATCATCGCCAACCGGGTGTCCTACTTCTATGACTTCCGCGGGCCCTCGGTGGCTGTCGACACCGCCTGCTCATCATCGCTGGTCGCCGTTCACTCCGGTGTGCAGGCGCTGCGTTCCGGCGAGGCCGATGTGGTGCTGGCCGGTGGCGTCAATGCCCTTGTGACACCGGCGGTCACGATTGGTTTCGACGAGGTCGGCGGGGTGCTCGCCCCGGACGGCCGGATCAAGTCGTTCTCATCCGACGCCGACGGTTACGCCCGGTCCGAGGGCGGCGGCATGCTCGTGCTCAAGCGTCTTGCGGACGCCCGGCGTGACGGTGACGAGATCCTGGCCGTGATCGCGGGCAGCGCCATCAACCACGACGGCCGCTCCAACGGCATGCTCGCCCCGAACCCCGACGCTCAGGCCGAGGTTCTGCGCAAGGCCTATCGTGACGCCGGCATCAACCCGCGCACCGTCGACTACATCGAGGCGCATGGCACCGGCACCATCCTGGGCGACCCGATCGAGGCCGACGCCCTGGGCCGCGTGGTGGGCCGCGGGCGCGCCGCCGACGAGCCCGCACTGCTGGGCGCGGTGAAGTCCAACCTGGGGCACCTGGAGTCCGCCGCGGGTGCGGCCAGCCTGGCCAAGGTTGCGCTGTCATTGCGGAACAACAAGATTCCGCCGTCGATCAACTACGCCGGCCCCAATCCCTATATCGACTTCGAGGGAGTGCACCTCAAGGTCGCCGACACCGCCACCGACTGGCCGCGATACAGCGGGCATGCCGTCGCCGGTGTGTCCGGCTTCGGTTTCGGCGGCGCCAACGCCCACCTGGTACTGCGCGAAGTGCTGCCCGAGGACCTGATCGAGCCCGAACCCGAGCCGGAATCCGAGCCCGCCGAGTCTCCGCTGTCGGAGGCCGACGCGGTCTACGTCGGCGGGGTCCGGATGGACGAGTACGGCGAGTTCGTCGACGATGATCTGCCCGATGCCGAGGCGTACGGCACCGGGTATGACGAGGATGCCGAACCCGAACTTCCCGGCCTCACCGATGAGGCTCTGCGCATGCTGGAGGTGGCGCGAGAGGAACTCGCCGCCGCCGAAGCGGCGCAACCCCATACTCCCGTTGTGCCGCTGGCGGTTTCGGGATTCCTTACCTCCCGGAAACGCGCCACCGCCGCTGAACTCGCCGATTGGATCGACAGCCCGGCGGGCCGGGGGACATCACTGGAGGCGATCGGCCGGTCGCTGTCACGCCGCAACCACGGCCGCTCGCGCGCCGTGGTGATGGCCCGCGACCACGATGAGGCGGTTAAAGGTCTGCGGGCGATCGCCGACGGCAAGCAGAGCCCGTTGGTGTACAGCGCCGACGGTCCGGTGTCCAGCGGTCCGGTGTGGGTGCTGGCCGGTTTCGGCGCCCAGCATCGCAAGATGGGCAAGAGCCTGTACCTGCGCGACGAAGTGTTCGCCGAGTGGATCAACAAGGTGGACAGTCTCATTCAGGACGAGCGCGGCTACTCGATCCTCGAGCTGATCCTCGACGACTCGGTCGACTACACCGACGAGACCTGCGAGTACCCGATCGAAGTGGTACAGCTGGTGATCTTCGCCATCCAGATCGCCCTGGGCGAACTGCTCAAGCATCACGGCGCCAAACCCGCCGCGGTGGTGGGACAGTCCCTCGGCGAGGCGGCGGCGGCCTATTTCGCGGGCGGTCTGTCGCTGGCCGATGCCACCCGAACCATCTGTGCGCGTTCGCATCTGATGGGTGAGGGTGAGGCCATGCTGTTCGGCGAGTACATCCGGCTGATGGCGCTGGTGGAGTACTCCGCCGACGAGATCGCGACGGTGTTCTCTGACTTCCCCGGCTTGGAGGTGTGCGTCTACGCGGCCCCGTCCCAGACGGTGATCGGCGGGCCCCCGGCTGAGGTGGACGCGATCATCGAACGCTGCGAGCAGGAGGGCCGCTTCGCCCGCAAGTTCGCGACCAAGGGCGCTTCGCACACCCAGCAGATGGATCCCCTGCTCGGCGAACTGGCCGCCGAACTGCAGGGTATCGAAGCCCGTCCGCTGAAGATCGGCTATTTCTCGACTGTGCACGAGGGCAATCACATTCGTCCCGGCGAGGTCATCCACGACGTGGACTACTGGAAGAAGGGTCTGCGGCACAGCGTCTACTTCACCCACGGCATCCGGAATGCCGTGGACAACGGTCACACCACCTTCTTGGAGTTGGCACCTAACCCGGTGGCACTGATGCAGGTCGGGCTGACCACCGCTTCGGCGGGACTGCATGACGGCCAGTTGATTGCGACACTGGCCCGCAAGGAAGACGAAGTCGACTCCGTGGTCGCCGCGATGGCACAGCTGTACGTCTACGGGCACGATCTGGACTTCCGCACCCTGTTCTCCCCGGCGGCGGAGGCTGGGACGGACTATGCCGACATCCCGCCCACCCGGTTCAAGCGCAAGGAGCACTGGCTCAACGCACGCTTCTCCGCCGACGGTTCGTCGCTGATCCCGGGCACCCACGTCGCCATGCCGGACGGCCGGCACGTCTGGGAGTACGGGGGCGGTGGCGTGACCGACCTGGCGGCGTTGGTGAAAGCCGCTGCGGTACAAGTCCTTCCGGACGCCAATTTGACGGCATCCGAGCAGCGCGCGGTCCCCGGTGAGGGCGCCCGTCTGGTGACCACGCTGACCCGTCACCCCGGTGGCGCGTCGGTACAGGTGCATGCCCGTATCGACGAATCGTTCACCCTGGTCTACGACGCCATCGTGATGCGATCCGGTGCTGCCGCCGCGTACAGCGGCAATCTGGCCGGAGTGGCGTTGCCGGCTGCGGTTGCGACCGGCGTTGCCGTCACGACGGAAGCCGTTGCGCCCCAGGCTGAGCCGGAGGCAGAGGATGCGGCGATCCTGCACGACAACCTGGCTGCCGGTGCCGGTGTGGCCGCGCAGCTGGGCAAGTGGACCCCGGACGGACCCGAAACCGTGCACGACCGGCTGGGCCTTATCGTCGGCAGCGCAATGGGTTACGAGCCCGAGGACCTGCCGTGGGAAGTGCCGCTGATCGAGTTGGGTCTGGACTCGTTGATGGCGGTGCGGATCAAGAACCGCGTCGAGTACGACTTCGATCTGCCGCCGATCCAGTTGACCGCGGTGCGCGATGCCAACCTGTACGCCGTCGAGCAGTTGATCGTCTATGCGATCGACAACCGCGAGCAGGTGGTCGAACTCGCCGAACACCAGAAGGGTATGACGGCCGACGAGATCGCCGCCGAGCAGGCCAAGCTGGCGGCCGGCGAGATCCCGGAGGCGTTGGCGGAGAAGCTCGCGGCCAAGCACCCGGAGGCCCACGCACCGGCCCACGCGCCGGCCGTCGACATCCCGCCGCCGCCCACTGACCCGTCCGGACCCGGCATCCCGCCCCCGCCGACCAACCCGGCGGGCCCCGACGCGCCGCCGTCGAACACCCCGGCCGCAGCCGCCGCGAAGGTCCTCACCCAGCAGGCCGTCATCGACGCGCTCGGCACCGACGTCCCGCCGCGGGAGGCCGCCGAGCGGGTCACCTTCGCCACCTGGGCGATCGTCACCGGCAAGTCGCCTGGCGGCATCTTCAACGAACTGCCCAAGATCGATGCCGAGACCGCGGCCAAGATCGCCGCGCGCCTGACCGAACGCTGCGAGGGCACCATCACCGTCGAGCAGGTGACGGCCGCTAAGACCATCGAGGAACTCGCCACCGAGGTGCGCGAGCACATGGAGGCTGGCGAACTCGACGGATTCGTCCGGACGCTGCGCGCCCGGCCGGAAGGGTCCACGAAGATCCCGGTGTTCGTCTTCCACCCGGCCGGCGGGTCGACGGTGGTCTACGAGCCGTTGCTCAAGCGGCTGCCCGCCGAGACCCCGATGTACGGGCTGGAACGGGTCGAGGGCTCCATCGAGGAGCGCGCCGCCGAATACGTCCCCAAGCTGCTGGAGATGGGCGGTAAGGGCCCCTTCATCCTGGCGGGCTGGTCATTGGGCGGCGTGCTGGCCTACGCCTGCGCCATCGGGTTGAAGAAGGCGGGTGCCGACGTGGAGTTCGTCGGACTGATCGACACCGTCCGGGCCGGTGAGGAGATCCCACAGACCAAGGAAGAGATCCGCGCCCGCTGGGACCGCTACGCCCTGTTCGCCCAGCGGACCTTCAACGTCGAGATCCCGGCGATTCCCTACGAGCAACTCGAGGTGCTCGACGACGACGGGCAGGTGCGGTTCGTCCTCGATGCGGTGCAGCAGAGCGGGGTCAACATCCCCGGCGGTGTCGTCGAGCACCAGCGCACGTCGTATCTGGACAACCGAGCCATCGACACCGCGCACATCGAGCCCTACGACGGGCACGTCACGCTCTACATGGCCGACCGCTACCACGACGACGCCATCATGTTCGAGCCCCGATACGGCACCCGCAAGCCTGACGGCGGTTGGGGCGAGTTCGTCTCCGACCTCGAGGTTGTTCCGATCGGGGGCGAGCACATCCAGGCCATCGACGAGCCGTACATTGCCAAGGTGGGCGCGCATATGAGCGAGGCCATCAACCGCATTCAGAGTGAGGCCGCCAAGTGACGAACAGGTCCACCGCCGAGTTGCTGGCCGAGCTGCGCGAGAAGATGGAGCTGGCCAAGGAGCCCGCCGGCGAGGGTGCGGCAGCCAAGCGCGACAAGCGCGGCATACCGAGCGCCCGAGCCCGCATCCACGAACTGCTCGACCCAGGAAGCTTCATGGAAATCGGTGCGTTGGCTCGCACCCCCGGTGACCCGAATGCCCTCTACGGCGACGGTGTGGTCACCGGGCACGGCACCATCAACGGCCGGCCGGTCGGCGTCTTCTCCCATGACCAGACCGTCTTCGGCGGTTCGGTGGGAGAGATGTTCGGGCGCAAGGTGGCTCGGCTGATGGAGTGGGTCGCCATGGTCGGCTGCCCGATCGTCGGCATCAACGACTCCGGCGGTGCGCGCATCCAGGACGCGGTCACCTCGCTGGCGTGGTACGCCGAACTCGGCCGCCGTCACGAGCTGTTGTCCGGTGTGGTGCCGCAGATTTCGATCATCCTCGGCAAGTGCGCCGGTGGCGCGGTGTATTCGCCCATCCAGACCGACCTGGTGGTCGCGGTGCGAGACCAGGGCTACATGTTCGTCACCGGTCCCGACGTCATCAAGGACGTCACCGGTGAGGACGTCAGCCTGGATGAACTGGGCGGCGCTGACTATCAGGCCCGTTACGGCAACATCCACCAGGTCGTCGACTCCGAGAAGTCCGCCTTCGCCTATGTGCGCGATTTTCTGGAGTTCCTGCCGCCCAACACCTTTGACGATGCGCCGGTGATCAACCCCGGCCTGGAGCCGGAGATCACCCCGCACGATCTGGAGTTGGACAGCCTGGTGCCGGACGCCGACAACATGGCTTACGACATGCACGAGATCTTGATCCGGATCTTCGACGACGGCGACTTCCTCGACGTCGCAGCCCAAGCCGGTCAGGCGATCATCACGGGTTTCGCTCGGGTGGACGGCCGACCGGTCGGAGTGATCGCCAACCAACCGATGCATATGTCCGGCGCGATCGACAACGAGGCATCCGATAAGGCCGCCCGGTTCGTACGGTTCTGCGATTCCTTCAATGTGCCACTGGTTTTCGTCGTCGACACACCCGGCTTCCTGCCCGGCGTGGAGCAGGAGAAGAACGGCATCATCAAGCGGGGCGGCCGGTTCCTGTACGCCGTCGTGGAGGCGGATGTACCGAAGGTGACGCTGACGATCCGCAAGTCCTACGGCGGGGCGTACGCGGTGATGGGGTCCAAGCAGCTGACCGCGGACCTCAACTTCGCGTGGCCCACCGCGCGGATCGCAGTGATCGGTGCGGAGGGGGCCGCGCAGTTGTTGGTCAAGCGTTTTCCCGACCCGACCGCGCCCGAGGTTCAGAAGATCCGCGCCGACTTCATCGAGGGTTACAACCTCAACATGGCGATCCCGTACATCGCTGCCGAGCGCGGTTTCATCGATGCGGTCATCGAACCGCATCAGACCCGGCTGTTGCTGCGTAAGTCCATGCGGCTGTTGCGGGACAAGCAGATTCAGCGTGTGCAGCGTAAGCACGGTCTGATTCCCATCTGATGCGGCTCTTCATTTTTCCGCATGCCGGCGGCTCGGCCGACTTCTACGTGCCGTTCGCCCGCGCGTTCTCACCGAGCGTCAGATGTGTCGCCGTTCAGTACCCGGGAAAGCGGACCGGAAAGGACCTGTCCAAGTACACCGGGATCGGCGAACTGGCTGACAAGCTGTCGGAGATGGTCAAGCCCGAGGAGATCCCGGGCGGGGAGGTCGCCTTCTTCGGACACAGCATGGGAGCGCTGCTGGCGTTCGAACTCGCGCTGCGTTTCGAGGCCGCCGGCAATCCGATCTCGAGGCTTTTCGTTTCCGCCTCCGCGGCGCCGGGACTGCTGCGGCGCATCTCCAAACTCGAGGGTTCCGATCAGCAGTTGCTCACCACGGTCGCCGAGATCACCGGCGCCAACCCCGAGTTCCTCAAGAACGAGCAGTTCGCCGCAACCCTGCTGCCGACGCTGCGCGGACTCAAGGCGGTGGCGGCCTACGAGCGTCCGCCCGAGGCGGTGGTTTCCTGCCCACTGCACGCCCTCATGCCGGAGGACGACGAGTTGGCCACCGACGAGTTGGTCAGTCCCTGGCGGCAGCGCACCTCCGGGCATTTCGATCTGACGGTGTTCCCGGGCGGACATTTCTACATCAACGAAAATTTGCCGGCGCTGTCCCAGTGGGTCGAGCAGAAGGTGCTGGAGGACGGTCCGGGGTCCAGCCTCGCCGAATGAGGGATTTGCTGGCTACCGGTTAGGTGCACTTCGCTGGTACGATGGTGCAAAGCCCCGCAGCAGCGGGGGGCGCAATGTAGCGCCGCCGTTCACGGCTGACGGATGCCATATCCCTAGTGAGACTCGGTATGGCCGCGTGGGTTCTCTGCGCCCTGCCAAGCCCGCTGAACGACCACCGAACAGCGAAGGCTACCTCATGGTGAACACCGATATGACGCTTCCCGCCCTGCTCCGCCACCGGGCGACCACCCAGGGCGACGCTCTGGCCTTTACTTTCATGGACGGCCCGGTGCTCGGGACTGGCCACGCAGAGAGCCTGACCTGGAGCCAGTTGTATCGCCGGGTGCTCTCACTGGCCGAGGAGCTACGGCGGAGCGCCACCAAGGGCGACCGGGTGGCGATCCTGGCCCCGCAGAGTCTGGATTACATCGTCGCCTTCTACGCCTCGCTGCAGGCCGGAATGATCGCGGTGCCGCTGTCGGTACCGATGTTCGGCGTGCACGACCAGCGGACCGAGTCCGCACTGGCGGACAGCACCCCATCGGTTCTGCTGACTACCTCCGCGGTGGTGGCCGATGTGAACAGGTACGCAAGTCCGAGCGCCGGTCGGCCGGCGCCGACTGTCATCGAGGTCGACCTCATCGACGTCGACGTGACCCGCGCGCTCGATGAGACCGACGATTCCCGGCACGGTCCGGCCTACCTGCAGTACACGTCCGGCTCGACCCGCACCCCGGCCGGCGTGATCGTCTCGCACCGCAACGTGTCCAGCAACATCGGAGAGGCCGTCGCCGCCTATTTCAGCGAGTTCGGCGGCAGGGTGCCCGACGAGATGTCGGTGGTGTCCTGGCTGCCCTTCTTCCATGACATGGGTCTGATCATGGGTGTCTGTGCTCCGGTGGTGACCGGGTGCGACGCGGTGCTGACCAGTCCGCTGGCGTTCCTTTCCAAGCCTGCAAGCTGGATTCAGCTCATGGCGCAAAGCCCGCTGTGCCTCTCCGCTGCCCCCAACTTCGCCTTCGAGCTGGCGGTCCGCCGGACCTCCGATGCCGACATGGAAGGCCTCGACCTCAGCCGGGTGCACGGAATCCTCAGTGGAGCCGAGCGCGTGCACTACAGCACCGTTCGGCGGTTCATTGACCGCTTCGCGAAGTTTGGGCTCCGTGAGAAGGTCATCCGGCCCTCCTACGGGCTGGCCGAGGCAACGCTGTATGTCGCCACGCCGCCGAGCTCGGACACCGTCCGCACCGCCCGCTTCGACCTGCAACAGCTCGCGGCAGGCGTTGCCCAGCGTTGCCGATCCGAGCAGGAGAGCGGTACCGAACTGGTCAGCTACGGAATCCCGCAGGCCTACCCGGTCCGCATCGTCCACCCGGAGACGGGTGTCGAGCAGCCCGCCGGCGCGATCGGCGAGATCTGGACGGGGGGCGACAACGTCGCGCTGGGTTACTGGCGTAAGCCCGAGCAGACCACCCGGGTTTTCCGTGGCCGGATCAACAACCCGTCCGAGGGCACCCCAGCCGGGCCGTGGTTGCGCACCGGTGACCTCGGGGCGATCTCCAACGGCGAGCTGTTCATCATGGGCCGGCTCAAGGATCTGCTGATCGTCGACGGGCGTAACCACTACCCCGAGGACATCGAGGCCACCATCAGGGATGTCACCGGCGGCCGAGTCGCCGCGATCGCCGTCGAGGACGAGGCCTCCGAACATCTGGTAGCCATCGTCGAGGTCAAGCCGACCTCGAAGCTGGGCCCGGTGAAGGACCAGATCGCCGCCGAGGTCTGGAAGCTGCACAATCTGCGGGTTGATGACCTGGTGCTGGTGTCGCCGGGATCCATCCCGATCACCACGAGCGGCAAGATCCGTCGGTCGTCGTGTGGACAGCTGTACCGAGATGGTGAATTCCACCGCATGGACGTCGCCGCGTGACCTTGCCCGGCGGCGGTGAGGACGATTTACGCCACTGGCTGGTCGACTACCTGGTTACCAATATCGGCTGCAGCCCCGACAAGATAGATCTCAACGCCGCCTTCAACCAGATGGGCGTGGGTTCTCGCGACGGGGTGGTGTTGGCCGGTGAGCTCTCCGAACTGTTGGGTCGCCCGGTGTCGCCGGTCGACATCTGGCAGAACCCGACGATCGCCGGTCTGGCGCACGCGCTGACACATCCCGACGTCGAAGCGACCCGCGCGGCCGAGGGCGTTTCCGCCGCGCTGGCCGAACCCATCGCCATCATCGGACTCGGCTGCCGGTTCCCGGGAGACATCAACGGCCCGGACGAGCTGTGGGACTTCCTGGCGGCGCGCCGCTCGGCGGTGACCACCGTGCCCGACGACCGGTGGCTCGCGTTCGACGACGGCTCTCCGCAGACCGAGCAGGCACTGGCGGGAACCACGCGCTGGGGTTCGTTCCTGTCCGACTACGCCGGGTTCGACGCCGAGTTCTTCGGCATCACTCCGCGCGAGGCCGATTACATCGACCCGCAGCAGCGTCTGATACTCGAAGTGACCGTCGAGGCGCTCGAGCATTCGGGCATTGCGGTCGAGTCGGTGCAGCGTTCGCAAACCGGGGTGTTCGTCGGCGCCTGCGTCAGCGAGTACGGGTTCCTGGCATCGCGTGACCTCAGCGGAGTCGACGCGTGGACGGGGACCGGCGGGGCGCTGAGCATCATCGCCAACCGGCTGTCGTACTTCCTGGATCTGCACGGCCCGTCGATGACCATCGACACCGCCTGCTCGTCATCCCTGGTGGCGGTGCACCTGGCCTGCCAGAGTCTGCGCACCGGTCAGTCGGAGCTGGCCATCGCCGGCGGGGTCAACCTGTTGCTCTCACCGATCGTGACGCGCAGCTTCGATCAGGCCGGAGCCATGTCGCCCACGGGTGCCTGCCATGCCTTCGACGCGGCCGCCGATGGATTCGTGCGCGGCGAGGGCTGCGGGGTGGCCGTGCTCAAGCGACTCTCCGATGCGGTGCGCGACGGAGACCGGGTCCTCGCGGTGGTGCTTGGGTCGGCGGTCAATCAAGACGGCCGGTCCAACGGGCTGATGGCGCCGAACCCGGCCGCGCAGGCCGCCGTGTTGCGGGCCGCCTGCGCCGACGCCGGTGTGGAGCCCACCGAAGTCGACTTTGTGGAGGCGCACGGCACCGGAACGCTGTTGGGCGATCCCATCGAAGCCCGCGCCCTCGGGGCCGTCTACGGACGGGGACGTCAGCCCGAGGCCCCACTGCTGGTCGGTGCCGCCAAGACCAACCTCGGCCACCTCGAAGCGGCCGCGGGCGTCGTCGGCCTCATCAAGACCGCGTTGGCCCTCCAGCGCGGCGAGATTCCACCCAATCAGCATTTCGACAATCCCAATCCGCACATCCCGTTCGACGAGCTTCATCTGAAGGTGGTCGACGAGCCGACCCGGTGGCCGGCGACCGGACACCCGCGCCGGGCGGGAGTGTCTTCGTTCGGTTTCGGCGGCACCAACGCGCATCTGATCCTGGGCCGGGCGCCGCAGCCCCCCTCGCGTCTGCCTCAGGCCACCCCGGCGGTCACCACGCTGGTGGTCAGTGGGCGCAGTCCCGAACGCCTGGCGGGGATGGCCGCGATGCTGGCCGACTGGATGACCGGCGCCGGGGCCCAGGTGCCGCTTGCCGACGTGGCACACACCCTCAACCATCACCGGACCCATCAGGCGCTGTTCGCCACGGTCTGCGCCGCCGACCGCGATGACGCGGTGTCCGGCTTGCGCGCGCTCGCGGCCGGGCAGGACGCCCCCGGAGTGGTCGGCCCGCACCAGGGAGCCTGCGAGCCGGGAACGGTGTTCGTCTACTCGGGTCAGGGATCGCAGTGGGCGGGCATGGGCCGGCAGTTACTCGCCGACGAACCGGCCTTCGCCGCAGCCGTCGCCGATCTGGAGCCCGACTTCCTGCACGAGGTCGGATTCTCGCTGCACGACGTGCTGGCCGGCGGTGAGGAACTGACCGCCATCGAGCAGATCCAGCCCGTGCTGGTCGGTGTCCAGTTGGCGTTGACGGCGTTGTGGCGCGCCTACCGGGTGGAGCCCGATGCGGTGATCGGCCATTCGATGGGTGAGGTGACCGCGGCAGTGGTGGCCGGAGCGCTGACTCCGGCCGAGGGTTTCCGGGTGATCGCTAAGCGGTCGCAGCTGATGTCCCGCAGCGCCGCCACAGGTGCGATCGCCCTGATCGAACTCGACGCAGACGCGACCGAGGTGTTGATCGCCGACTTCCCCGAGGTGACGGTGGCGGTGTACGCCTCACCGCGCCAGACGGTGGTGGCCGGGCCTGTCGAGGCCGTTGAGGCCGTGGTCGCCCGGGCGACGGCACAGAACACCTTCGCCCGCAGGGTGAACGTCGACGTGGCCTCCCACCACGCCATGATGGACCCGATCTTGGCGGAGTTGACCGCCGCACTGGCCGACCTGCAACCCGGCTTCCCGGTCATCCCGCTCTTCTCCACCGTTGAAAACGCTGGTGATTCGCCGCAATTCGATGCCGAGCACTGGGCAGCCAACCTACGCAATCCGGTCCGGTTCAGCGACGCGATCGCCGCCGCCGGCGCCACCCACGGAACCTTCATCGAGATCAGCCCGCACCCATTGCTCACCAAGGCCATCTCGGACACCCTGACCGACCCCGAGATCGGGAACCATCACCAGCACAGCCTCGGAACGTTGCAGCGGGACGCCAACGACACCATCGCCTTCCACACCGCGCTGAACGCGACGTTCACCGTCCGGCCGCCGCTGGGTGAACACCCGCCTGAGCCGCACCCCGCGCTACCGCACACCCCCTGGCGGCACACCCGACATCTGCTCGATTTCACCCCGGCGGTGCGCACCGGCGGTTCCCGGCGCGGTGCGCGACGGCCGCTGGCCGAGGGGGACAGCCCGGTCCCGGCGGACTGGCTGTACGAAGCCACCTGGGTCGACCGTCCGCTGCCCGCCGGTACGTCCGCAAGCGCCGGTTCGTGGCGGGTGCTCGGGGACCCCGCACTGGCGAAGGAGTTGGCAGGCCAACCCGGTGCCGGTCCGACCGGCGCCGTGGCCAATGTGCTCTTCGCCCCACCGGCTGCCGGCTCTGCCATCGACATCACGGCGGCCTACGACTTGTTCAACGAGGCGCGGCGCATCGCCACCGAGCTGACCGCGCTGCCGTCACCATCGAAGCTGTACTTCCTGACCCGCAACGCCCAACCCGTCGTCGACGGCGACCGGGCCAATCCCGTGCACGCCGTCCTCTGGGGCCTCGGTCGCACGCTGGCCCTCGAGCACCCGGAGATCTGGGGCGGTGTCATCGACGCCGACGAGTCGATGCCGGCGGTACTCGCCGCGGACCGAGTTCGTGACGAGGCGGCGGCCGGCGACGGCGAGGACCAGGTGGTCTACCGGGCCGGAAAGCGATATGTGCCGCGCCTGCAGCAGTGCGCCCCCGCGGCCTCCGACGCTGAGTTGTCCAGCGGCAGCAGCCATCTCGTCATCGGGGCGACCGGTCACATCGGTCCCTACCTCATCCGGCAGCTCGCCGAGATGGGTGCCGCAACGATCGTCGCGGTGTCCCGCAACCCCGGCGACAAGTTGACCGAACTGGGCCGGCAGCTGTCGCAGATGGGCACGACGCTGGTCGAGGTGGCCGCCGATGTCACCGACGAGAAGGCGATGGCGGCGCTGTTCGAACGTTTCGGCAGTGATCTGCCGGCCCTCGAGGGCATTTACCTGGCGGCGTTCGCCGGCGGCCCGGTGACGCTGGCCGACATGACCGACGATGACGTCAACACGATGTTCGGACCCAAGCTGGACGCGCTGGGCATTCTGCACGAGCTGTCGCTGCGAACGGACCTGCGCCATTTCGTGCTGTTCTCGTCGATATCCGGTCTGCTCGGTTCGCGCTGGCTTGCCCACTACACGGCGACCAGCGCCTTCCTGGACACCTTCACTCACACCCGACGCAACCTGGGCCTGGCGGCCACCGTCGTGAACTGGGGACTGTGGAAGTCGTTGTCGGACTTGCAGACCGAGGCCGGCGACGTCATGTCCAGCGCCGGTCTGGAGCCGATGGAGGACGAGGTCGCCATCCGTGCGTTGCCACTGGCGATGGGTCCCGGGGCGCCGGCTCAGACCATTGTCGTCGACGCCGACTGGCCGCTGCTTGCCACGGCGTACCGCACCCGCGGAGCGCTGCGCATCGTCGATGATCTGCTTGTCGCTGACAGCACCACGGATGCGACGGCTCCGGAGAGCGAGTTCCGTAAAGAACTGCGGGAGTGCCCGC
>DAIPYT010000004.1:0-48673 GCA_036782595.1 Mycobacterium sp.
AGGACAGCCGAGCGGCACGCTGGATTTCCGATGCGCTGGCCGACTGTGGAATCGCTGTTCTGCGTTTCGATTTCACCGGGCTAGGTTCTAGCGAGGGGGAATTCGCCAACACAGATTTCTCCTCCAACGTCGAGGATCTCATCGCCGCAGCCGATCACCTGCGGGCTACTCGCCGGGCACCGGTTCTGCTGGTCGGCCACAGCCTGGGCGGGGCAGCCGTTCTGGCGGCGGCCGCGGACGTCCCCGAATCGCGGGCGGTGGTGACCATCGGCGCGCCCTCTGATCCCAGTCATGTGACCAACCTGTTCCTCGACCAGATTGCCCACATCCGGGAACGCGGCGAGGGTCAGGTCAGCGTGGGCGGCCGGTCCTTTCGGATTCGCCGCGACTTCCTCGACGATGTCGCCGAACAGCGTCTGATGGAACGGGTGGCGACCCTACGTAAGGCACTGCTGATCCTGCACGCGCCGACCGACCAGGTGGTCTCGATCGGCAATGCGACTAGTATTTTCACCGCCGCCAGGCATCCGAAGAGCTTCATCTCCCTCGACAGTGCCGACCATCTGCTGTCCCACCGGGCCGACGCCAAATACGCCGGCGATGTCATCGCGGCATGGGCGCAGCGCTACATCGCTGCGGGTTCCGACGGTGCGACTGCCGCGGCGGCCGACCAGGCCGTCGGGGAAGTGGTCGTCAGCGAGACCGGTCAGGGCCGATACCAGCAGTCGATCGCTACGGGCCGCCATCGGCTGATCGCCGATGAACCGGTTGACGTGGGCGGTCTTGACAGCGGGCCGTCACCCTACGATCTGCTGTTGGCGGCACTCGGGGCCTGCACGGCCATGACGTTACGGATGTACGCCGAACGCAAATCAATCGCCCTGGAACATGTTTCGGTCCAACTGCGGCACGCGAAGATCCATGCCGCCGACTGCCAGACCTGCGAAACCAGTAAGGGTCAGGTCGACCGCATCGAGCGGCTCATCACCCTTGACGGCGATCTGGACGACGCCACACGGGCCCGCCTGCTCGACATCGCCGACAAGTGCCCGGTGCATCGGACCCTCACATCGGAGGTCGACATCCAGACCGAACTCAGCCCTGTCGTGCCCCCCGGTTGACCGCCGAGACCACTGCCGGCGGTAACGCTCTGCTCCGCCTGGCGAGAAGCTAGTCTCGCAGCACCGGCAGCGCCACTCAACAGGCTGAGGTCGCGTGAGTGGAGGTGGCAGACCCGATGATCGTCGTCCTGGGCTTCGCGATGATCGCCGCGTTCATGTACCTGATCCTGAGCAAGCGGGCTGCACCGGTAATCGCCCTGATCCTGGTGCCGGCTGTGTTCGCGATCATCGCCGTGGTGCTGGGTGCGGCGGTGGTGCCCGAGGGCGGTGTCGCGGGCGCGATCATGGAGGAGATTAAAAGCTTCGCGCCGACCGCGGCACTGCTGTTCTTCGCGATCATCTACTTCGGCTTGATGATCGACGTGGGGCTGTTCGATCCGCTGATCCGGTTCATCCTGCGCGTGGTCGGAAACAGTCCGGTGCGTCTGGTGGTGGGCACCGCGGTGCTGGCGGGCATGGTGTCACTCGACGGCGACGGCTCGACGACGTTCATCATCACCGTCTCGGCACTGCTGCCGGTGTACCTCACGCTGGGCTTGAGTCCGGTCGTACTGACCACGGTCGCCTGTCTGGCCAACGGCGTGCTCAATATCGTTCCCTGGGGCGGGCCGACGGTCCGGGCGGCCACGGTGCTCAAGGTGCCCCCCAACGAATTGTTCGTCCCGATGGTGCCCAGCATGATCGCCGCGATCGGCGTCGTTCTGCTGTTCGCGGTTCTGATGGGCCGCTCGGAGAGTCGCCGCTTGAAGGCCGCCGGGGTCACTATCGGCGCGTGGACATCGCCGGCGCATCCGGGTGGCTCCGCGGAAGCCGAACTGGATTACGAGGAGCGCAACCCCGACATGGTCTCGGGCTTGGACCCGCAGCGAGACACCCTGCGCCCCAACTTGATCTGGTTCAATCTTGCGCTGACCGTGATCCTGCTGGTGCTGCTGGTGGCCGATGTCCTCCCGCTGCCGCTGCTGTTCATGGGTGCTGCGGCCATAGCCATTCCGGTGAACTTCCCCGACCACGTTGACCAGTCCGAACGGATCAAGGCGCACGGTGCGTCGATCGTCTCGGTGGTCGCCATGGTCTTCGCCGCCGCGGTTCTTGTGGGAGTGCTCCAGGGGACCGGGATGGTCGCGGCGATGGCCAACGCGATCGTCAACGTGGTGCCGCCCGGAGTGGGTCACTGGTTCGCCGTCATCACCGGTCTGCTGAGCATGCCATTGACGTTCTTCATGAGTAATGACGCGTTCTACTTCGGAGTCCTGCCGATCTTGTCCGAGGCGGCCGGTGAGTACGGCATCACGCCGGTGGAGATGGCCAGGGCAGCCATCATCGGCCAACCCGTGCATCTGACCAGCCCGCTGGTTCCGGCGATGCTTCTGCTCATCTCACTGGCCAGGGTCGAACTGGCCGACTTCCACCGAAAGACCATCTGGCGGGCCGTCGTCTGCGCGCTGGTGATGCTCGCCGTCGCGATCGCGATCGGGGTTGTCCCCGCCTGAAATCGTGGCGGCGCCGACGCGGAGTCAGCCCAGCCGAGCCGCCCGGTTGACCGCCGAGACGACCGCCCGCAATGAGGCCGTGGTGATGGAGGTCGCGATCCCGACACCCCACACCGTGCGGCCGCCGACGGAGGCCTCAACGTAGGCCGCGGCGGCGGCCTCCTCGCCGGCGGACATGGCGTGCTCGGAGTAATCCAGCACATGCAGGTCGAACCCGACGGCACCCAGCGCGTCGACGAACGCCGCCAGCGGCCCGTTGCCCTCGCCTCGGATCTCGGTTTCGACGCCATCGATCTTGACAACCGCCTCGATCACGTCGATGCCGCCGTCGACCTCAGATCCGATCACCCGCTGCCGAACCCGCTCCAGCGGTCGCACCGGTGCCAGGTACTCGTCGGCGAAGGCGTCCCACATCTCCTTGGAGGACACTTCACCGCCCTCGCCGCCCGGGCCCTCTGCGATCCTTTGGATCACCCTGCTGAACTCGATCTGCAACCGGCGAGGCAGCACAAGGCCGTGATCGGCCTTCATGATGTAGGCGACACCGCCCTTGCCGGACTGTGAGTTCACCCGGATTACGGCCTCGTAGGTGCGGCCGACGTCCTTGGGGTCGATCGGCAGATACGGAACCTGCCACAGGATGTCGTCGACGTCGGCGTCGGATTCATCGGCGGCGATCTTCATGGCGTCCAGGCCCTTGTTGATGGCGTCCTGGTGGCTGCCGGAGAACGCGGTGTACACCAGATCTCCGCCGTAGGGATGCCGCTCGTGGACCGGCAACTGGTTGCAATGCTCCACGGTGCGGCGGATCTCGTCGATATTGGAGAAGTCGATCTGCGGGTCCACGCCGCGGGAGAACAGGTTGAGCCCCAGCGTCACCAGGCAGACGTTCCCGGTGCGCTCCCCGTTGCCGAACAGGCAGCCCTCGATGCGGTCGGCCCCCGCCTGATAGCCCAATTCGGCTGCGGCAACCGCTGTTCCGCGGTCGTTGTGCGGATGCAGACTCAGGATGATGCAGTCGCGTCTGTTCAAGTTCCGGCTCATCCACTCGATGGAGTCGGCGTAGACGTTGGGGGTGGTCATTTCCACCGTGGCCGGCAGGTTGACGATCAGTGGCCACTCCGGGGTCGGCGCGATGACGTCAGAGACCGCGTCGCACACCTCTTTGGCGTAGACCAGTTCGGTACCGGTGTAGGACTCCGGAGAGTATTCATAACGCCACCGCGTACCGGGATGTTTGGCCTGTTCTTCCAAGCACTTCCGCGCGCCGTCGGTGGCGATCTTCTTGACGTCCTCGCGGTCGGCGCGGAAGACCACCCGCCGTTGCAGGATCGAGGTCGAGTTGTAGAAATGCACGATCACGTTCGGTGCGCCGTCGCATGCCTGGAACGTGCGCTCGATCAACTCGTCGCGGCACTGGGTCAGAACCTGGATCGTGACGTCATCGGGGATCGCGCCCTGCTCGATGATCTCGCGGACGAAGTCGTAATCGGTCTGGCTGGCAGAGGGGAAACCGACCTCGATTTCCTTGTAGCCCATCCGCACCAGCAGTTCGAACATCCGGCGCTTGCGGGCGGGGCTCATCGGGTCGATCAGAGCCTGGTTTCCGTCCCGCAGGTCCACTGCGCACCATCCCGGTGCGTGCTCGATGACCTTGTCCGGCCAGGTCCGGTCCGGCACGGCGATGTACTCGACCTCGCCGGCGAACGGGCGATAGCGATTCACCGGCATCGCGGTGTTGCGCTGGGTGTTCCAGGACGGCTGGCCCGGCCGCGGCGGTCCGGCCGGTGTTCTGATCGTTCGGGCAGATACGTAGGCGTCTACGTAGGCGTCTACAGAGGCGTCTACAGAGTCAAAGTCTTGGGTGGTCACGATTTCGCTCCGGGAAGTTTTTAGAGGGGGACTTCAGACCGGCGCATCGCGAAAACCCGCGACGGGAAGCCGGTCTGGATCAGACCCCGCCGCGGCGTCCGAGAAGGAGCACTCGCTGCACGTCTTTCACTGTACGCCCGTTGCTTCAGCAGGCACAATCCTGTTGATGAGCGCTCAACGCCAGGGCTGACCCCAGGTGCCGGTGAAGGCCACCTCTGGCAGAGGCGCGCGGCTTCGAGGCGCCGCGTCCCGTTCGGCGATCTCGGGGGCCAGCGTCGCGTAGTCGGCCAGCGAACCGACCGCGATCACCATCAGCGGACGCACCGCCTCCGGGATCGCGAAGGCGCTGCGGGCGCCGTCAGCGTCGAAACCTGCCATCGGGTGGGTGATCAACCCGCGTGCGGTCGCCTCGATGAGCAGGTTGGCCTCCGCGGCGCCGGCGTCGACAGCGCTGTAGAGCGCGGTGTTGGAGTCCTCGCCCTCATCGGCGCACACCAGGATCAGCGCCGAGGCGGCTTTGGCGTAGGCGTTTCCCCGGCTGAGCAGCCCGGCCAGGGTCTCGAAGGTCTCGTCACGCCGGATCCCGACCACGAACCGGACCGGCTGGCGCCGGCCCCAGGTGGCCGCCCACCGGGCGGCCTCCAGAAGCGCGGCAATCTGCTCCGTGCTGACCTGGGCATCCGGGTCGAATGCGCGGGGGCTCCAGCGTTCCGCGATCGGCGGATGGATCGGGACACTGGTCTGGGCGAGCCGGTCTGTGGGCTGGTCAGGCATCGCAGCGAGATTACCCGCGGATTCCGGCGGTGGTAGCCCCCTTATCCTTAGAAGCGACATCCTTAGAGGCAACCCAACCCCGGAAGAGATGACAGTGGCGCTCGTCGTGCAGAAGTACGGCGGATCCTCGGTGGCCGACGCCGAGCGGATCCGTCGGGTCGCCGAGCGCATCGTGGAGACCAAACGGCAGGGCAACGACGTCGTCGTGGTGGTCTCGGCGATGGGCGACACCACCGACGAACTGCTCGACCTCGCGCGGGCGGTCTGTCCGGCCCCGCCGCCGCGCGAACTGGACATGCTGCTGACCGCCGGCGAGCGCATCTCCAACGCATTGGTCGCGATGGCCATCGAGGCTCTCGGTGCCAACGCCCGCTCGTTCACCGGTTCGCAGGCCGGTGTCATCACCACCGGCACCCACGGCAATGCCAAGATCATCGATGTCACCCCGGGTCGGCTGCGGGCTGCTCTCGACGAGGGTCAGATCGTCCTGGTCGCCGGCTTCCAGGGCGTGAGCCAGGACAGCAAGGACGTCACCACGCTGGGCCGCGGCGGATCGGACACCACCGCGGTCGCGCTTGCTGCGGCGCTGAACGCCGATGTGTGTGAGATCTACACCGACGTCGACGGCATCTTCACCGCCGATCCGCGCATCGTGCCCAATGCGCGCCAACTGGACACCGTCACCTTCGAGGAGATGCTCGAGATGGCGGCCTGCGGCGCCAAGGTGCTCATGCTGCGCTGCGTGGAATACGCCCGCCGTTACCACGTTCCGATTCACGTCCGGTCGTCGTACTCCGACAAGCCCGGCACCATCGTCACCGGATCTATCGAGGACATGCCCATGGAAGATGCAATCCTGACCGGAGTTGCCCACGACCGCAGCGAGTCCAAGGTCACCGTCGTCGGAGTTCCCGACGTTCCGGGCTACGCCGCCAAGGTCTTTCGCGCCGTCGCCGACGCCGACGTCAACATCGACATGGTGCTGCAGAACATCTCCAAGGTGGAGGACGGTAAGACCGACATCACCTTCACCTGCTCGCGCGACTCGGCGCCGACCGCGGTGGCGAAGCTGACCTCGTTGCAGGACGAGATCGGTTTCACCAGCGTGCTTTACGACGACCACATCGGCAAGGTGTCACTGGTGGGCGCGGGTATGCGCAGCCATCCCGGGGTCACGGCGACGTTCTGCGAGGCGCTGGCCGAGGTGGGCATCAACATCGACCTCATCTCCACCTCCGAGATCCGCATCTCAGTGCTGATCAAGGATTCCGAGCTCGACAAGGCGGTCGCCGCGCTGCATGAAGCGTTCGGGCTCGGCGGCAGCGAGGAAGCAGTCGTGTATGCAGGAACGGGCCGTTAGATGGTCAATATCGGTGTTGTCGGCGCCACCGGGCAGGTCGGCGTCGTCATGCGGAAGTTGTTGGAGGAAAGAGACTTTCCGGCCACCGGTGTGCGGTTCTTCGCTTCGTCACGGTCGGCCGGAAAGAAGCTGAGCTTCCGCGGCCGCGAGATCGAGGTTGAGGACGCCGAGACTGCCGACCCGGCCGGTCTGGACATCGCATTGTTCTCCGCCGGTGCCACCATGTCGCGGGTTCAGGCGCCGCGGTTCGCCGCCGCGGGTGCGACCGTGATCGACAACTCGTCGGCCTGGCGCAAGGATCCCGACGTTCCGCTGGTGGTCAGTGAGGTCAACTTCGACCGCGACGTTCGCGGCAAGACCCTGGCCAAGGGAATCATCGCAAACCCGAACTGCACCACCATGGTGGCCATGCCGGTGCTCAAGCCGTTACATGAGGAAGCCGGCCTGGTGCGGTTGATCGCCTCGACCTACCAGGCTGTCTCGGGTAGTGGGGTCGCTGGTGTGGAGGAATTGGTCACCCAGGCCCGCGCCGTCATCGACACCGCTGAGCAGCTGGTGCACGACGGTGGCGCGCTGGATTTCCCCGCGCCGCAGAAGTACGTCGCGCCCATCGCGTTCAACGTCATCCCGCTGGCCGGCGTGATCGTCGACGACGGCGCCGGGGAGACCGATGAGGACCAGAAACTGCGCAACGAGAGCCGCAAGATCCTGGGCATCCCGGAGCTGGCCGTGAGTGGCACCTGTGTGCGGGTGCCGGTGTTCACCGGGCATTCCCTGTCGATCAACGCCGAGTTCTCCCAGCCGCTGTCGGTGCAGCGGGCCAAGGAACTGCTGGCAGATGCCGCAGGCGTGAGATTAGTCGACATCCCGACGCCCTTGGCCGCCGCGGGTGGCGACGACTCCCTGGTGGGTCGGATCCGCCAGGACGAGGGCGTGCCCGGCGGCAGGGGGCTGGCGTTGTTCATCTCGGGGGACAACCTGCGTAAGGGCGCGGCACTCAACACCATTCAAATCGCGGAGTTGCTGGCCGCCCTCTAGCCCCGGGGTTGTGCGCGGCTGGCATGATCGAGCCCATGACCATCGACGCCATCTACACCGCAGAATCCACCGCCACCGGCGGGGGCCGTGACGGCCACGTCAAGTCCTCGGACGGCAAGATCGACCTCGCCACCCGCCCGCCCAAGGAGATGGGCGGCAGCGGCGACGGGGTGAATCCCGAACTGCTGTTCTCCGCCGGCTACGCCGCCTGCTTCCTCGGCGCACTGCGGCTGGTCGCCAAGAACAGCGGCGTCACCCTCGATGACGCCACCGGCGTCACCGTGAAGGTCGGCATCGGCAAGGACGCGACCAGCTATGGGCTGACCACCGAGATCGCCGGCTATCTTCCCGGTCTGGAGAAGGCGCAGGCCGAAGAGTTGATGGCACAGGCCAACCAGGTGTGCCCGTACTCCAAGGCCACCCGTGGCAACGTCGAAGCCACCCTGGTCACCAAGGTCTGAAGACCTCGCGGTCAGCTTTCGGGGCGCTCCGATTGGGGGAGTCGGTGAGTCCGCTCCCGGTGCAACGTCTCGCCGCGGAAGAACGCCGGTGACTTCAGGCTCCAGAAGACCATCAGCAGCACCCCGAGGGCGATGCTGAGCACACCGATGATGAACACCGTTCCGACGCCGGCGAGCGAGCCGCCACTGCCGTAGTCGGGGCTGATCATGTGGTAGGCCTCGATGACACCGACCGGGATGAGCACCAGCGCAGCGATGCCGGGCAGCACGACCTGACCCAGCGCGGTGCGCCACGAACCCCATGCGGTGTCCCAGAAGTAGACCACCGAGGAAACCGCGACGACGGTGTAGTACAGCATGATTGAGATGCCTACGCTGTACACGCAGTCCTCGACAATGCTGTCGCTGACCATACTGAGGCCGCCGTAGATGGCCAATGTCGTCAGGCCGATGAACCAGGTGGTGAACTTCGGGGTATGCACCGCCTGATCGACGGATGCGAACCGTTCCGGCAAGGCCTTGTAGGTGGCCATCGCCAAGAGCCCGCGCACGGTGGCCATCACCGTGGACATCGTGGCCGAGAATGCCGACAGCCCCACGATCACCGCGGCAATGATCGCCCCGCCCGGCCCGACCACTTCACGGGCCATGCCGGAGAACACGTCCTCGAGGTTGCCCTTGTGAGTGAGGCTGCCTTCGTCGCTAGCGTCCACCCCGGCAAAAGCCAATGCGGCCACGCCGATCACGACGTAGGTGATCAGGATGATGATTATCGCGGTCACCCCGACGCGACCGGCCTGCTCGGGGGTGCCGTCGGTCTCCTCCGACATGGAAAGCGCGGCGTCGAAACCCCAGAAGATGAAGATCGCAACCAAGAACCCGCCCACCAAATCCGACAAACTGGAGATGGCGAACGGGTTGAACCAGTTCCACGAGAACGGCTCGACAGAGGCACTGCGTTCCCGGCCGACGACGTTGGCCACCAGGATCGCGGCGAAGACGATCAGGCCCCCGTACTGGACGGTCGTCAAGATGATGGTGGTCCGGGATGATTCCTCGGCTCCGCGAGCCACCAGCCATGTGGTGACCAGGATGAACACCGCGGCAACGAGGAGCTTGAACCAGGTCTGTGGTTCCTCCACTCCGAGGCCGACGCTCACGGCGTTGACGATGATTCCCGATGCACCGACCCCGGCCAGGATGCTCGACAGCATCAACGCATAACCGCCGATCCAGCCGATGTGCGGCAGGATCGCCTTGGAGCCCCAGGTGAAGACGGTCCCGGAATCCGGTGCGGCGTCGGTGAGATGCTTGTAGGCCAACGCCACGAAAAACATCGGGATGACCGCGATGATGAAGACGATCGGTAGCTGATAACCGACCCTCTCGGCCCCCGGGCCGAGCGCACCGGTCAGCGAGTAGGCCGGCGCGGTGGCTGCCAATCCGATGGCCACCGCACCAACCAGGGAGACCGACCCCTTCTTCAGGCCCTTGGTTTTCAGGTCGCTCATCGGGGGGTCGATGGGCTCCGCGTCCTCAGCCATGAGCGAATTTTCGCACTCGTTAGCCGGTTTGGTCGGCTGTCAGTGAATTCAGGGCGTCCGGCGCCTCAATCGGTGGGCCAGGTGTGCACCGGATCGTTGCTGTGCATCAGATCGCAGTACTGGCGCAGCATCTCGGCCAGTGCCTTGGAGCGGTTGAGGCCATGCCCTTGCAGTCGGCGCACGGTGTCCACCTGCCACACCGCGCCGTTGCGGCCGGTCTTGGCGCGGCCTTCGATGACGCCGAGGTAGCGGTCACGAACATCGGCGGCCACCTTCCAGCGCCGCAGGCCCTCCTCGGCCATCGGCAGAAGTTGACGCAGCACCAACTCGTCGGCGGTCACCTCGCCCAAACCTGGCCAGTACAGCCGCGCTTCCATACCGTTGCGGGCCGCTTCGACGAAATTGTCATGTGCGGCAGGGAAACTCATCTTCGTCCACAGCGGGCGATCTTCCTCGGAGATGGTACGCAGCAGACCGTAGTAGAACGCCGAGTTGGCCATCATGTCCACGACCGTCGGACCGGCCGGCAGCACCCGGTTCTCGACCCGCACGTGGGGTTGGCCGTTCACGACGTCGTATACCGGCCGGTTCCACCGGTACACCGTTCCGTTGTGCAGACGAAGTTCCGGCAGCAGCGGTGTGCGGCCGGCGGCGAGTTCGGCGGCGGGATCCTCCTCCGAGATCTCCGGCAGCAGCGTCGGGAAGTAGCGGACGTTCTCCTCGAACAGATCGAAGATCGAGGTGATCCAGCGCTCCCCGAACCACACCCGAGGACGCACCCCCTGTGACTTGAGCTCGTCGGGTCGGGTGTCGGTGGCCTGGGCGAACAATTCGATTCGTGTCTCCGCCCAGAGGTGGTGACCGAAGAAGTACGGCGAGTTGGCGCCCATCGCCAACTGCGGGGCGGCGATCACCTGTGCGGCGTTCCAGTTGCTGGCGAAGTCCGCGGGGGAGACCTGCAGATGTAACTGCATGCTGGTGCAGGCCGATTCCGGGGCGATGGATTCGGCGTGAGTGCTCAGGTGCTCGGCGCCGGAGATATCGATCAGGATGTCCTCGCCGCGGGCGGTGAAAATCGAGTCGTTCAGTGCCTGATAGCGCATCGACGGGCTCATCCAACTGCCCGCCAGGTGCTCCGGCATCAGGGTGGGCAGAATCCCGATCATCACGATGTGGGCGCCGTCGGTATTGGCTTTGGTCTCCGCGGCATTGAGGCTGGCCCGTACCTCGGTCTCGAGTTCAAGGGCGGTGCGGCCCGGTAGTGGCCGGGGCGGAACGTTGAATTCGATGTTGTAGGCGCCCAATTCGGTCTGGTAGGCCGGGTCGGCGATGGATGCGAGCACTTCCTGATTGGTCATCGCAGGCTGATAGTCGGAGTCGACGAGGTTGCATTCGATCTCCATCCCGGTCAGCGGATGGTCGGACTCGAAGCTGGATTCCGACAGCATGGTCTCAAACACGTCGAGGCACAGCTGCACCTTCTGGCGGTACTGCTGCCGGTGTGCGCGGCTGTAGCTGACGTGCTTGACCTCTTCACCCACGGTGACGATGCAACCTGTTCGTTGCCGTCGGCGCAAGGGATTCAGGCGATACGGCGGGCCAGTACCACCTGCGGGCCGAGTCCGGCGGGGCGGACGTCGACCTCCACTCCGGCATGCCGTGCAAGCTCGCGGAACGCCGAAGGACTGTAGGTGCGAAGGGAACTGATCAGGCCGTCGTGGGCGAAGGGCCAGATCGGCGCCAGCGGCGCCATGGTGGCGAGCCTGATCAGGTGCAGCGGTGCCGGCGGCCGGGCCATGTCGATGATGATGAACCGGGCGGCTACCCGGGTGGCTTCAGCGAGCACCCGCGCGGCCAGCGGGGGCGGTAGGTGATGAAACGACATCGCGAACACCGCCAGGTCGAACGCACCGTCCGGGGCGTCGATCGCGGTCGCGTCGACGGACTGCACCTGCGCACGCGGATTGCCGCCGAGATCGGAGGCCGCCATCGCCGCAACCGAGTCCGGGTTGATGTCGGACACCGTGACCCGGGCGGTCGGGTGCTCGTCGAGCAGACGGCGGGACAGCGCGCCGTGGCCGGCGCCCAGTTCGAGGATTCTCGGATCGGCCACCTCGGCCAGCTCGTCGAGAACCAGACGGGCATTGCGGTCGTGCTCCCCGAAGATCGCGCCCACCCGATCCAGCGTCGCGATCACGCCGGCCTTGACCGCCGGGTCGACGTCAGCGCGGTCCAGGTACTCGTCGCGGCCGGTTTGCAACAGCCGGTCCAGGCAGGAGGCGGCCGGGCCGCCCCTGGGCATGGCGGCCAGTTCGGAGACATCGGGAGGAGAAGAATTCGCAGAGCCCATGTGGACCAGCATGGACGGTGGCAGACTCCCAGCACAGTTTGTCCGGTACGACACACCCGAGGAGTTCCGTTGGCCGACTTCGTCGCTTCCATCGACCAGGGCACGACCAGTACCCGCTGCATGATCTTCGACCACAACGGTCTGGAGGTCGGCCGCCATCAGCTTGAGCACGCGCAGATCCTGCCCCAGGCAGGCTGGGTGGAGCACAACCCGACGGAGATCTGGGGCAGCACCCAGACCGTGGTGACCTCGGCGCTGAACAACACCGGCCTGGTCGCGGCGGACATCGCGGCCCTGGGCATCACCAACCAGCGCGAGACCACCATCGTCTGGCACCGTAAGACCGGACAGCCGTATCACAACGCGATCGTCTGGCAGGACACCCGCACCGATCAGATCGCCGCCGCACTCGACCGCGACGGCCGCGGTGAGGTGATCCGACGCAAGGCGGGTCTGCCGCCGGCAACCTACTTCTCCGGCGGCAAATTGCAGTGGCTGCTGGAGAACGTCCCCGGTCTGCGGAAGGACGCCGAAAACGGCGATGCGTTGTTCGGCACCCCGGACGTCTGGGTGCTGTGGAACATGACCGGTGGGGTGAACGGCGGGGTACATGTGACCGACCCCACCAACGCCAGTCGGACCATGCTGATGGACCTCGAGACCCTCGACTGGGACGACGAGTTGCTGAGCTTCTTCGGGATTCCGCGCTCGATGCTCCCGACGATCCGGCCGTCATCCTCGCCGGAGCCGTACGGGATGACTCTGAAGGACGGGCCGATGATCGGCGAGGTTCCGGTGACCGCCAGCCTGGGTGATCAACAGGCCGCGATGGTCGGTCAGGTATGTCTCAAGCCCGGTGAGGCCAAGAACACCTACGGAACCGGCAACTTCCTGTTGCTCAATACCGGCGAGAAGATCGTTCGCAGCCAGAACGGTCTGCTGACCACGGTCTGCTATCAGTTCGCGCCCCGAGATGGAAGAGAAGCCAAACCCGTTTACGCGCTTGAAGGTTCGATCGCGGTGACCGGCTCGGCGGTGCAGTGGCTGCGTGACCAGTTGGGCATCATCAGCGGCGCGGCGGACAGCGAGGCGTTGGCGTCGCAGGTCGAGGACAACGGGGGCATCTACTTCGTGCCGGCGTTCTCGGGGCTTTTCGCACCGTACTGGCGGTCCGACGCCCGCGGTGCGATCGTGGGGCTGTCACGTTTCAATTCCAATGCCCATATCGCCCGGGCCACGTTGGAGGCGATCTGTTACCAGAGCCGTGACGTGGTCGACGCGATGGCCGCCGACTCCGGGGTGAAGCTCGAGGTGCTCAAGGTCGACGGCGGGGTCACCCTCAACGAGTTGTGTATGCAGATCCAGGCCAATGTGCTCGGCGTCGACGTGGTGCGCCCGCAGGTGCCCGAGACCACGGCGCTGGGCGCCGCCTACGCAGCCGGACTGGCGGTCGGCTACTGGTCGGACCCGGAGGACCTGCGTGCCAATTGGCATGAGAGCCGGCGCTGGAAGCCGCACTGGACCGAGGAACAGCGTGCCAAGGGTTACGCCGGCTGGCGCAAGGCCGTCGAACGAACCCTGGACTGGGTGGAGGTCTAACTGGGAGAGTGGCGGTATGACCCAGACCGCCGACGATCTCGGTAACCTGCCCACCTCCCCGGCGCTTCAGGACGGAGCCGACCCCGACGACCGTCCCTTCCACATGCGCGGCAATTACGCGCCCGTGCCCGATGAGCTGACCGAGTACGACCTTCCGGTTGAGGGTGCGATCCCGCCGGAGTTGAACGGCTGGTATCTGCGCAACGGCTCCAATCCCCGCACGCCCACCGGGCACTGGTTCATCGGTGACGGGATGATCCACGGCGTCCGTATCGAGGACGGTGCGGCCAAGTGGTACCGCAACCGCTGGGTGCGCACCGACAGCTTCGAGAACCCCTTCCCGCTGTACAACGCGGACGGCACCCGGAACCTGCGGTCGTCGGTGGCCAACACCCACATCGTCAACCACGCCGGAAAAACACTGGCGCTCGTCGAGTCCTCCCTGCCCTACCAGATCACCAACGATCTGGAGACCGTGGGCTGCCATGACTTCGACGGGAAACTCAACGACGCGATGACGGCACACCCGAAGATCTGTCCGACCACCGGAGAACTCCATTTCTTCGGCTATGGCAACATCTTTCAGCCGCACGTGACCTACCACCGGGCCGACGCCGACGGGGTGTTGACCGTCAATCGGCCGGTTGAGGTTCCGGCGTTGACGATGATGCACGACTTCGCCATGACGTCCGGTCACGTGATCTTCATGGATCTGCCGATCGTGTTCAACCTCGATATCGCGATCAACGGCCGCGGCGATATGCCCTACCGTTGGGACGACAACTACGGTGCCCGATTCGGTGTCCTGCGCCGCGACGACCCGTTCAGCGAGATGCAGTGGTTCGACGTCGAACCCTGCTACGTTTTCCACGTCGCCAATGCCTTCGAAACGTCGACGTCGCCGGATGCGAAATCCATTGTGGTGCAAGCTGTCCGGTACCCCGAATTGTGGCGCAACGATGGTGGCTTCGGCGCCAGTGGAGTGCTGTGGGAATGGCGCCTCAACCTCGATGACGGGTCGGTGACCGAACGTCAACTCGATGACCGGGCAGTGGAATTCCCGCGCATCGATGACCGACTGGCCGGCCTACGGGCCCGCTATGCCGTCTCGGTGGCAGATGCGGCGCTGGTGCGCTACGACATGAATACCGGTACGGCGGTGGAACACCGGTTCGGCACCCCGGACGCCCCTGGTGGGCCCGGCGAAGCGGTGTTCGTTCCGTCACCCGACGGTCCGGCCGACGAGAACAACGGCTGGTACCTGGCCTACGTCTATGACCCGGTGCGTAACAGCAGCGAACTGGTGATCCTTGATGCCGCCGATTTCGGTGCCGACCCGGTGGCCCGCATTCGACTCCCGCGGCGGGTGCCCTACGGATTCCACGGCAACTGGATCAGCGGCTGACCGTCAAGCCGGCGGGATGTACCCGTCGCTCGGGGTCCGGGGCGGCGGCATCGGAGACTGCGGTCTCGGCTGTTGCGGCGGGGTGGGTCGCTGCAGCCTGGCCAGTTCCCGGCGAAGCCGGGAGACCCTACGCTACCGGGCCGTGCCCGGCTGCCAGTCGGACTGCTTTTCCACCGACCCGGTTGCCGAACGAAAATTCCGGCTTCGGCAAAAGCCCAAAACTGCCTGCAGGTGCCGAATGCTCCCCTACTGTATGCGGGACCGCAGGTGATGACGCACTAGCCAAGAGGGGGGTGTGACGGGCGGATGACGACATCTGAGAGCGGCCGCAAAGGCGGCGACGGCATCCGGGAGATCGATAACTGGGTTTCCGGCTACGTCGATCGGCATCCCCGTGCCGCGATCAACACCCTCGGCAACCAGGCCATCATGGCGGTCCGAATCATTCAGACGCTGGTCGTTGATCTGGTCACCGGCAAGTTCCAGTGGCAGGAGTTCATCCGCCAGGCCGCCTTCATGGCCGGCACCTCGGTGCTGCCGACCGTGTTCGTCGCGCTGCCCATCGGTGTGACGCTGTCGGTGCAGTTCGCGCTGCTGGCCGGCCAGGTTGGCGCCACGTCGATGTCCGGCGCCGCCAGCGGTCTGGCGGTCATCCGGCAGGCCGCCTCACTGGTCGCGGCGATCATCATGGCCGCGGCCGTCGGGTCGGCCATCACCGCCGACCTCGGCGCCCGCAAGATCCGCGACGAGATCGACGCCATGGAAGTGCTCGGCATCTCGCCGATCCAGCGACTGGTCGTGCCGCGGTTCGTCGCGTCCATTCTGATATCGATTGCGCTGACCGGACTGGTGTGTTTCACCGGCTTCCTGGCCAGTTATCTGTTCAACGTGTACTTCCAGCACGGCGCCCCCGGCAGCTTCGTCGGCACGTTCGCCTCCTTCACCACGACCTCGGATATGCAACTGGCGATGGTCAAGGCGGTGGTTTACGGCGCGATCGTCGGTGTCGTCGCGTGCGAGAAAGGCCTGTCCACCCGCGGCGGATCGATCGGCGTGGCCAACTCGGTCAACTCCTCGGTGGTGGAGTCGATCCTGCTGCTGATGATCGTCAACGTCGCCATCAGCCAGCTTTATCTGATCCTCTTCCCGAAGACGGGGCTGTAGCGCGATGACGGTTACCGAAAAGCCGGTGGTGGGCAAGCCCTCGACACCGTTTCCGCCAGTCCTCCAGAAGCTGAAGAAGCTGGGGTCCAAGTTCACCAGCCCGATCATGCAGCTCGGGCACATCGTCATATTCTTCGGCCGCGCGCTGGCCGGGATCCCGACGATGCTGCGCAGCTACCGCGCCGAGTACACCCGGCTGTTGTCCGATGTCGCCTGGGGCAACGGCTCGCTGGTGGTCGGCGGTGGCACCGCCGGCGTCGCGCTGGTGCTGGGCGTCGTCGTCGGCGTCATGGTCGGCATCGAGGGCTACAACTTCCTGCAGTTACTCGGTCTGGGCCCCGCCGTCGGCATCATCTCCTCCCTGGTGAACACCCGCGAACTCGCGCCGATCGCCTGCGCCCTGGCCTTCTCCACGCAGAGCGGCTGCCGGTTCACCGCCCAACTCGGCGCCATGCGGATCTCCGAGGAGATCGACGCCACCGAGGTCATGGCGATCCAGCCGATCCCGTACATGGTGACCACCCGGCTGATGGCCTCCATCACCGCGATCGTCCCGCTCTACATCGTCTGCCTCGGCGTGAGCTATCTGAGCACCCAGATCATCGTCTCGATCATCAGCGGTGGCTCGATGGGTGGCTACATGCACTACTTCGGCCTGATGCTCGCGGGCAAGGAAATCCTCTACTCGGTGATCAAGTGCGTCATCTTCGTGGCGATCTCCGCTGTTCTGCAGTGTTACTACGGCTTTTACGCCAGTGGCGGTCCTGAGGGTGTGGGTGTGGCCGCCGGCCACGCCATGCGGGCCGCCATCACCGTCGTGGTGATCGTGAACATGTTGCTGACCATGGCCATGTTCAGCCTGGATTCAGGCGCAAGGTTCGGTGGCTGATGGCCAAGATCTTCGACATCAGCGGCCGCGGGCCAAGTAACCGCAACCTGCTGATCGCCGGTTCGGCCATGGTCGTGGTCTCGATCCTCATCGCGGCGCTGCTGGTGGCCAAGTCGCAGGGTCGGCTGGAGAACTACACCTCGGTCACCGCTGATCTCACCAACGTCGGTGACGGGCTGCCGAGCCGGTCCGACGTCCGGTACCACGGCCTGCTGGTCGGCTCGACCACGGAGGTCACGCCGGCGGCGTTCGGCAGACCGAACTATGTCGGAATCGACCTCATCGGCGAGTACGCCAAGAGCATTCCGAACACCGTGACCGCCCGCGTGGTGCCCAGCAACGTGTTCGCGGTGTCCGGCGTCGAACTCGTCGACAACGGCGAGGCCCCGGCGATCGCGACGGGTGACCACATCGCCGAGGACAGCCGGCTCCCCACTGTTCTGTTCCAGACCACCATCAGCAAGCTGCGCGACATCCTCTTTGCCACCGGCCGCGGCCGCACCGATGAGACGCTGGGCATCTTGGCCGCGGTCAAGGCAGTCACCCACGACCGCCGGACCACGCTGCTCACCGCCGGCGCTCAACTGGACCGCATCGTCAGTCAGCTCAACGCGACCGTCGCCCCGGACTCCTCAAGCCCGTCGATGCTCAGCGCTCTGGTCGGCGCGGCCGAGGGTCTGCAGCAGACGGCCCCGGATCTGCTCGACGCGCTGCACCAGGCGGTGGCGCCGATGCAGGTCGTGGTCGAGCAGCAGGCGAATCTGGACGCGATGCTCACCAGCGGGGCCAGCACGCTGGGTAAGACGCACGATGCCTTCGCCAACCAGACCGACCGGATGATCACCATCGGCCGCAACCTGACACCGGTGCTCGGTGTGCTGGCCCAGACCGGTCACAACTGGGTGCCGGGCTTCCAGAAGATCAAGGTCTTCGCCGACAAGTTCGACCAGGGTTGGGTGCAGGGGATGGATGTGTTCAACCTGCGCGCCAATCTCGCTCTGGCGCCTACGTATTCGTACACCCGCGCGGACTGCCCGGCCTACGGCGAACTGAAGGGCCCCAGTTGTTTCACCGCGCCGCAGATCGTCGTGCGCCCGGCACTTCCCGAAGTGCTGCTGCCGCAGAACTTTCAGCCGCCCAAGGATCTGATGCCGCCGCCGGGAACCGTGGTGGGTGCCAACGGCAACCTGCATGCGGTGGGCCCGCCGTACATCCTGCCGAACGGCCCCAGCCTGGTTGACCCGAATCCGCCCCTGTCGGCCGGCATCGGCACCGGCATCCTGGGCACGAACGGTCCGGCGATGGCTCCGGCCCCGCCGGTCCCGGGCACCGCCAACCCGGCTCTGACGCCGACTCAGGTCGTCACCCCTCCGCTCTCGCCTATCGCACCGGTCGCACCGTGGCCGCCCGGCTATCTGCCCGGTGACCCGGGCCCGCGGGCGGGATCGCCCGCACCGGCGCCTGCAGCACCGGCCCCGCCTGCGCCAGGATCGATGCCCGCTGAAGCGGCCCCCGCCGCCGCCTACTCCTACGGCGGCAACGTCGGGCCGGTCGGTAGCCAACTCGAGCGAGATCAACTGTCCTACATCACCGGCGCCCCGGCGACGACGGCCACCCAGCTACTGATGGCCCCGGTCGTACGTGGCATGACCGTGTCACCCGGCGAGGGGGCCTGATGAAGGGCAAACTGTCCAAAATCGCGATCGGGCTGACCGCGTTCCTGGTGGTCACCGCGATCATGACGTGGCTCGTGTACGCGACGCTGCAGCGGTCGGTGACCGGTGAAACCACCCGCTACGCAGCGGAATTCACCGACGTGTTCGGCCTGCGTGAAGGTGATGACGTCCGGATGGCCGGTGTGCGCGTCGGCCGGGTGATGAAGATCGACCTGACCGAGGACAGCCGCGCGGTGGTGGACTTCGCGCTGCAGAACGAGCAGAAGCTCTTCGCCGACACCGAGGCGTCCATCCTCTACCAGAACATCGTCGGCCAGCGTTATCTCGATCTGCGCCAGGGCCTGGGCACTGCCGCGGCAAGGCCGGAACAGTCGGCTCCGCTGGACGCCGGAAGCGTCATCCCCCTGCAGCGCACCATTCCCTCGTTCGACGTGGGTGTGGTCCTCAACGGGTACCAACCGCTCTTCGCGACCATTGACCCGAAAGCCGCCGACCAGATCACCGCCGCGGCGGTCCAGGGACTGCAGGGCGACTCCAGCGCGTGGGCCACCCTGGTGGATCAGACCGGCAAGCTCACCGAGACCTTCGCCGGCCGTGACCAACTCCTCGGCGACATGATCACCGGCTTGGACCGGCTGTTCGCGACGCTGGCGCAGCAGAACGGCAATATCGAGACGACCCTGAACAACACCCGCCAGATGGTGACCACCTTCAACGCGCGCCGCCCGGAATTGGTGGCCTCGATGGGTTCGCTCTCGCGGGTCATGCGGGCGTTGGGATCGGTGACCAATGAGGTCAACCCGTCGCTGCAGGCGCTCGTCAAAAGGGAGCCCGGATTCGCGGCCCACCTGGTCACCATCGAGCCCCAGTTGGCCTTCATGGGCGGCAACCTGCCCAAGATGCTGAAAGGTCTGGCGCGTGTCACCAACGAAGGCGCTTACGCCAACGTCTACGCGTGCGATCTGAACGCGCTGGCGTTCTTCCCGGGCCTCAACGACGTCACCCCGATCGTCGTCAACGCGGCCACCCCGGGCAACCAGGCTAAGCACACCCCGAAGTGCAGGAACATGGCAAATGGTTGAGCGTAAATACAAGGGCACCCCACGCAAGAAGGTGCTCGAGGACCGTAGTCGCACCGCGGTCGGCCTGGTGGCACTCGCCGTCCTCGTGGCGTTGATGGCGACCTTGGTGATCATCACGAAGGTCGCGCCCGGATACAAGCGCATCAGCGCCGACTTCATCCAAGCGGCCGCGTTGCTCCCCAAGAACCCCGTCGTCGTCGCCGGCATTCCGGTCGGCACCGTCACCGGCATGAGGCTCAACGGTGACCACGTGACGGTGGATATGAAGGTGCAGAACAACCTCAACATCGGCAAGGACTCCCGCGCCACCATCATGGTCACCACGATCCTGGGTTCGCGCTACCTGTCGCTGGCGCCCGGCGGTGGGGGCCCGTTGGAGAACAACACGATCGATATCAACCACACCGCTGTTCCCTACGACCTGCAACAGGCTCTGCAAGATGTTGCGATCAACTACGGCGACGTCAACACCGACCAACTTGCGACCGCGCTCCAGGCGCTCGGCAAGCAGGTGGAGGGTCTGCCGCCGCTGATCCCCAAGTCGATGGACAACCTCAAGCGGCTCTCGACGGTGATGGCGCAGCGGCGCGATCAGGTCGGCAGCATGCTCAAGACCATGGATATCGTCACCGCAACCCTGCGCCGCCAGCAGAGCAGCCTGGGCGCCATGGTCAACCAGGGCAATCAGTTGGTGGGTGAATTCGTCACGCGCCAAGTCGCGTTCCGTCAGATGCTGCAGTCACTGACCGACCTGGTCAACCTGCTCGATGACACCGTCGTCGAGGATCGCGCCCAACTGGACTCGCTGCTGGCCAATATGAACACCCTGACCGGTCTGGCTGCCAAGCACGACGACCTGTTGCGCAACATCCTTCAGTCCGCTCCGGTCACTCTGCGTGGTCTGGCCAACGCGACCGGCACCGGTAACGCCCTGGACACCACCTTCACCAACGGAATCCTGGTGGACTCCTGGATGTGCGCCATCAGTGGCCGCGCCAAGCAGTTCGGAATGATCCAGTACTACAAGGACTGCAAGTGAAGCGCGGTAGAGGGTTCCTGATTCTGGCCATCGTCGGCCTGGTGGCGGCCGGTGTCGTCGGCTTCAACGCGTGGAAGCTGGCACAGGCTCGGTCGAACACCATCACGCTGGTCGCCCAATTCGACAACTCCGCGGGCCTGTACCCCACCAACAACGTTCAGGTGCTCGGTATGAAGGTCGGTAGCGTCAAGAAGTTGACGCCCAAGAACGGATACGTCGAGGTGGAGTTCACCGTCGACAAGAACGTCAAGATCCCCGCCGATGCGCAGGCCGTGACGCTGCAAACCTCGATCCTGGCCGAGCGGTCGATCGAGTTGACGCCGGTCTACACCGGTGGTGAGGCGATGGCCGATCACGGGACAATTCCCCTGACCAAGACCCGGACACCGGTGGAATTCACCAAGACCCTGGATATGGTTGACCGCCTTGCCGTTTCGCTCCAAGGTGACGGCAAAGGCAATGGCGCTGTCCGCACGCTGATCGACTCGGCGGCCGGGATGGCGGCCGGCAACGGCGAGCGCATCAAGTCCGCCCTGGGTGAACTGTCCAAGGCGCTCAAGCTCAGCGCCGACGGTGGCGCCCAGACCAAGGAGTCGCTGACCAAGGTCGTCGACAACCTGAGCGTCCTGATGGACGCCGCCGCCGCCAATGAGGGCACACTGCGTGATTTCGGCTCCAACGTAAGGGTTCTTTCCCAGATCCTGGCCGACGAGGACATCGGTAGCGGTACCACCGGCAAGCAGTTGAACCTGGTGCTGACCGAACTCGGTGATCTGCTCGAGAAGAACCGCGACAACATCAAGGGTGCCGTCGACGGCGGCGGCGTCGCGCTCAAGGCCATGGTCGATCATCAGCGCGATCTCGCCGAGGTGCTCGACGTCGCCCCCCTGACGCTGGACAACTTGTACAACATCATCGACCGCGAAAACGGGGCGGCCCGCGTGCACGTCCTCACCGACAAGGTGCTCTTCGACACCCCACTGGTCAAAGAGGTGTGCAATCTCATGCACCTACGCCAGTTGGGTTGCAGCACAGGAACATTGCAGGACTTCGGACCCGACTTCGGTGTCTCCTACATCCTCGACGGTCTTGCGGCGATGGGGCAGAAATGACGATAGCCAGGAGAAGACTCACCGCCGCACTGGCTGCGACGGTGGCGCTGACAACAGCCGGCTGCGCGACCAACGGCCTGGCAAGCCTCCCGCTGCCCAAGCCGGGATTGAGCCGAGGCTCCGGGTACACCATCACCGCGGTATTCGAGAACGCCCTGAACCTGCCGGCCTTCGCCAAGGTGCGACTGGCCGGTGCCGACGTCGGTCAGCTGGAAACCCTTGAGGCCAAGGACTACACCGCTGTCGCCACGCTGCGGATCATGGACGGCGTCCAGCTGCCCCAGGGCAGCACGGTCGAATTACGTTCGGCGACACCGCTCGGCGACGTCTTCATCGCTGTCAAGCCGCCCGCGAACTCCTCGGGCGCAAGCCTGCTGAAGAACGGCGACGTCATTCCCATCGAGAACACCGCGGAGGCCGCCACCGTGGAGAACCTGCTGACCGGCGCCGCGGTGCTGGTCAACGGCGGAGCGGTGCAGAACCTGACCGACCTGATCAACGGAGCCGGAAAGGCGGCCGGGGCCGACGGCGGCAAGAACTTCCGCGTCCTGGTCGATCGCACCAACCAACTGCTGGGCACCATGGACAGGCGCACCGATCAGATCTCCGATTCACTGACCGCGCTGTCCGGGTTGTCACGGCGGATCGACGAGAAGAACTACGTGCTCGTCGACCTGATGACCGCCGCCGCCCCGGCTACCAACGTGCTGGCCCAGCACACCAACCAGATCGCCGATCTGGTGGTGCAGGCAGGAGCCACCACCGATTCGCTCAACAAGTTCCCGTCCATCGCGGGCACGGACACCAGTGGGCGCAGCGTGATCGCTGATCTGAACAAGCTCTCCAGCGACTTCAACGACGTCGTGCTGGACCCGAACTCGAACCTGGCGTCCATCAACAGGCTGATGCCGCCGGTCATCAAAGCCACCTCCGGCAGCAGTATCTCCCTGCGCGGCAACATCGACCGACTCATTCTGGGCCGCATCCCCGACATCGGCTTCGCCGGGGACCCGGGCTTCTCACCGTTGAAGTGGGCCAACTACAACCAGCTCATCGGGTCATTCCAGTACACGCTGTACCGCCTCCAGGAGCGGATCGTCGGGCGTGGGCCGAATGTGCCGCAGGTGCCGGTGATCCCCAGCCCCACCGAGGCGGGCCAGTGGCAGGTCGTCGGGCCGCCGCCGGGACCGACCGCCCCCGGTGAGTTCGTCCAGCCGGCCGGACCGCCACCAGGCCCGGTGCCCCCGCCACCCGCTCCCGCGCCGGCCCAGCCCGCGCCTGTCACGGCGCCGGTCCCGTGATCGGGGCAATCGCCGACGGAGTCGTCGGGATCGTCAAGGCCGGCCATCGCAAGAAAGCGTGGCTGTCCGCCCTCGCACTGCTCGTCACGCTGCTCGTCGGGCTGGCCTACCTCACCTTCGGTGCGCTGCGGTGGAACCCGTTGAAGAGCGTCTACCGGGTCAACGTCCAACTGCCGGCGTCCGGTGGCCTGCTGGCCAACCAGGACGTCACCCTGCGCGGTATCCAGATCGGCAAGATCGAGAGCCTGGCGCTGACACCAGACGGGGTCGACGCGATGATCAAAGTCAACGAGGGCATCGACCTTTCGGAGTCCAGCAAGGCCCGCGTCGCCGGTCTTTCGGCAGCCGGTGAGCAGTACCTCGACTTCGACGGCGGCAACGGCGAGGCGCCGTTCCTGGCCGATGGGGCCACCTTCGCGATGGGTAGGACCGAGATCCCGGTGACGCTGGGCGAGTTGCTCGCCCATTCCGACGGCATGCTCAAGCAGGTCGACACCGAGAAGATGGAAGTCATCAAAAAAGAGTTGGGCATGAGCAAGGACGGCCCGCAGAAGCTCAACGACCTCGTCGAGGGCGGCCTCTTCCTGGTCTCGACCCTGGACGGCGTCCTTCCGCAGACCACCCGGATGCTCAACACCAGCCGGGTGACCCTGCAACTGGTCTCCGACAAACAAGAGGGTATGAAGGTCGCGACCGGGAACTTCAATGAAGTCCTCGGTGGGGTGAACCGGATGACCGGCGGATTCCGCCAGTTGACCACCCAGGGACCGAAGACCTTCGGTGCGGTGGACACCCTGTTCGAGGACAACTCCGACACCATGGTCCAGCTGCTGGGCGATCTGACCACGACATCGGAGATCATGTACATGCGGGTGCCGGCGTTGAACGCCTTGTTCCCCACCTACCGCGGATCGCTGTTCGATTCGCTGAGCAGCATCATTCACGACAACGGCTTCTGGGTGAACGCCGATATCTACCCCCGGTACACCTGCGATTACGGCACGCCGCGGATGCCGCCGGCATCGGCCGACTACCCGGAGCCGTTCATGTACACCTATTGCCGAGACGAGGATCCGGCGGTGCTGATCCGCGGCGCCAAGAACGCACCGCGGCCGGCCGGTGACGACACCTACGGACCGCCCATGGGCGCGGATCTCGGCAAGCAGACCGATCCGGGGCCGGAAGGCCGGTACGCGATCCCGACTCCCTACGGTGGCCCGACGCTGCCCATCGAGCCGCCCCGCTGATGCCTTACAGGAGAGATACGCCACAATGCCAGTCATGACTGATGAAGGAGCCGAGGCTGACGCGGTGGCCGGCGAGGTTGCCGACGAGGAGGTGACGATCGAAGCTGTTGTCGCAGACGACGAGGTCCTCGCCGAGGAGGAGACCCTCGTGGTGTCGGAGACCTCCCCGCGGTCCGGGTTCCTCTTGCCCGCTCTGATCGGCGCACTGATCGCTGCCCTCGCGGGCGCGGGCTTCTTCGGTTGGAAATTCTGGCAGCAGCATCAGCTCGATCAGGCCCGGGAGGCCGCCCAACGCGCGGCGGTGTCCTACGCCCAGGTGCTCACCAGCGTGGACTCCAACAATGTCGACGAGAACTTCAAGCAGGTCCTCGACGGCGCCACCGGCGAGTTCAAGGACATGTATTCCAAGTCCAGCGTGGAACTGCGTCAGCTGCTGATCGAGAACAAGGCCACCGCTCACGGCGTAGTCGTGGATGCGGCGGTGCAGTCGGCAAGCAAGGACAAGGCCGTGGTACTGCTGTTCGTCGACCAGTCGGTTGCCAACACCAAGCTTCCCGACCCGCGTATCGACCGGAGCCGGATGAAGATGACCTTGGAGATGGTCGACGGCAGTTGGCGAGCCAGCAAGATCGAGCTCCCCTAAACCAGAGGACAACCAATGCGGACAACGATGCGGGCGGGCGGACTCGCCGGAGCGGCGATCGCCATGGCGGCCTCCCTGCTCTGGGCACCTGCCGCTGACGCATCGGCCGTGCCGCTGTGCGACCAGATGGGCGGGGTGTGGAACGGGCAGTACTGCCACACCTCGGTGCCCTCACAGCGCGGTGCGGTCCGCGAGATCAACATCGCGATCCCGGCCGAGGCCGACAACCCGGTCATCGGCGGCGCCATCAGCAGTTACCTGACGACGCTGATGAACAACTGGCGGACCGCCGCCGCGCAGATGTACCAAAACAGCCGGGGCGACGCCAATTTCGAGGTTTTCCACCACGGCAATATCCACACCGTGGTTTTTCACGAGACCTATGACTCGGAGAGCACCGGACGATTCGAGGGCGCTGCGATCCAAAGCGCCTACCGGACCTTCGCCTTCGATTCCGCCGGTGGTCGTCAGGTGCAGTTGGCCGATGTGGTCGACGTGAGCGCGATCCCGACCCTGGGTGCCCCATACATCCAGGCCGCCCTGGATCAGGCCGTGCCGCCGCATGAGCCCAACACCTATCCGTTCACTCCGGATCGGTGGACCCCCGACAAGGTCTACTCCGGCGGCTACAAGGCGTGGGCACTGACTCCCAACGAGTTGATCCTCTACATGCCGGACTATCCGGTGGCACGGGACTCCCCGATCGACTTCACGCCGGCAAACTTCATCTGGTCGATGACGGGTGGGGTTGTGCAGCCGCGTATTCCGCTGAGCGCGTTAGGTCCTGCTCTGCACGCCTGATGGTTCGCCAGTACCCTGGCGCCGGAGATGTCGTTGCTCATCTTTCCATCCGACGGCCGCGTAGCGTAGGACGGCATGGCGGAACTGAAGGATCAGCTGCGATCCGATCTCACCGATTCGATGAAAAATCAGGACAAACTGCGGACCGCGACGCTGCGGATGCTCCTGGCGGCAATCCAGACCGAAGAGGTGTCGGGCAAGCAGGCCCGCGAACTCAGCGATGAGGACGTGCTCAAGGTCCTGGCCCGGGAGTCCAAGAAGCGCACCGAGGCCGCGGAGATCTACACCCAGAACGGCCGCGGTGAACTTGCCGCCGAGGAGCACGCCGAGGGTCGGATCATCGACGAATACCTGCCCACCCCGCTCAACGACGCCGAGGTGGCCGACGTCGTCGACACGGCCATCGCGCAGGTGGCTGAGGAGATCGGTGAGCGGCCGTCGGCCAAACAGATGGGCATGGTGATGAAGGCCGCCACCGCGATCGCGGCCGGAAAGGCCGACGGCGCCCGGCTGTCGGCGGCGGTCAGAGATCGGCTCTGACCGCGGCGGTACGGTAGCGGCGAGACCTGTGGGAGGCAAGTGATGGATGCGGACGTCATCGTCGTCGGTGCCGGACTGGCCGGACTCGTCGCGGCTCACGAACTGACCAGCCGCGGTAAGAAGGTGGCACTGGTCGACCAGGAGAACCTGGGCAACCTCGGCGGCCAGGCGTTCTGGTCATTCGGCGGGTTGTTTCTGGTCGACACCCCCGAACAGCGGCGGATGGGCGTCAAGGACTCCTTCGAGTTGGCCTGGAGCGACTGGCAGGGCAGCGCCGGCTTCGACCGGCTTGAAGACGAGGATTCCTGGGCAGTCCGCTGGGCCCGCGCCTATGTCGAGTTCGCGGCGGGGGAGAAACGCTCCTGGTTGCACAGCCATGGCATCACGTTCCTACCGACCGTCGGCTGGGCCGAGCGCGGTGATCTGCGCTCCGACGGTCACGGCAACTCCGTTCCCCGGTTTCACGTCGCGTGGGGGACCGGCACCGGGGTGGTCGATCCGTTCGTCAAATCGGCGCAGGCCGCCGCCGGCGGGCGACTGACTCTGCACAATCGGCACCGCGCCGATGAGTTGGTGTTCACTGACGGCGCGGTCACCGGGGTGCGGGGGGTGCTGCTGGCCCCCGACGACGCGCCGCGCGGGGCGCCGTCCAACCGGGATCAGGTCGGCGACTTCGAATTGCGTGCGCAGGCGGTGATCATCACCACCGGCGGGATCGGCGGCAATCACGACATCGTGCGCCGCAACTGGCCGGCCCGGATGGGCACCCCGCCCAAGTCGATGATCACCGGGGTCCCCGAGTACGTCGACGGACGGATGCTCGATATCGCCGCCGACGCCGGGGTACGACTGGTCAATCGAGACCGGATGTGGCATTACACAGAAGGCGTGCAGAACTGGGACCCGATCTGGCCGAAACACGCGATCCGGATCCTGCCCGGACCGTCGTCGATGTGGTTCGACGCGCTGGGCAGACGTCTACCCGCGCCCTACCTCCCCGGCTACGACACCCTCGGAACGCTGCGCCACCTTCGAACCGACCCCGACATCGCCGGGTATGACCACAGCTGGTTCATCCTGACGCAGAAGATCATCGAAAAGGAGTTTGCGCTGTCGGGCTCCGAGCAGAACCCCGACATCACCAACCACGACAAGGTCGGCATGCTGCGCGACCGGCTGATGAGCAAGGGTGCACCCGCACCGGTCGAGGCATTCAAGTCCCGGGGTGCCGACTTCGTGGTGGCCGACAACCTCGAAGAGTTGGTGGCGATGATGAACAAGCTCACCGACGAGCCGCTCCTGGATCCGCACGCCATCCGGGCCCAGATCGAGTCGCGCGATCTGCAGGTGGCGAATCCTTATTCCAAAGATGCTCAGGTACAAGGGATTCGGAACTCGCGACGCTACCTCGGTGACCGTATCGCCCGAACTGCCACGCCGCATCGCATCCTCGACCCGGAAGCCGGTCCGCTCATCGGGGTCAAGTTGCACATCCTAACCCGCAAGACCCTCGGCGGCATTCAGACCGATCTGTCCTCACGCGCACTGGATGCCGCAGGGCAGCCGATCCCCGGGCTGTACGCGGCCGGCGAGGTAGCCGGTTTCGGTGGCGGCGGGGTCCACGGCTACAACGCTCTGGAGGGCACGTTCCTGGGTGGGTGCCTGTTCTCCGGACGTGCCGCCGGCCGGCACGCCGCCGGGCAGGTCTGAGAGGGGAGCGCAAATGGACACGACGAACCGAACACCGATCAAGATTCTGGTGGCGCTGACCTATCTGGTGATGGTCGCGACGAACGTCGCGGCTAATGCCCTGCCGCTCAACGGCAGGGGCACCGGTGAGATCTCTGAGGCCTACTCCAACCTCTTCACACCCGCCGGTGTGACGTTCTCCATCTGGGGCTTGATCTATCTGCTCCTCGGCGCCCACGTGCTCTATCAACTCGGACTGTTCCGCGACCGGCCCGACACCCCGGCGGATGTCGCACTGCTCAATCGAGTCGGTCTGCTGTTCGCGCTCTCCTCGCTGACCAACACCGCATGGATCTTCGCCTGGCATTACGACCTGATCCCGCTGTCGGCGGTTCTGCTCATCACGATTTTCGTGCTGCTTGCGCTCATCGTCACCACGGTGCGCCGGGCGAATCTGACGGGTCAGCGGCGTTGGTTCATCGGGGTGCCGTTCAGCGTCTACTTCGGCTGGTCGACGGTTGCGGTGGTCGCGAACATCACGGTGCTGCTGGTCTATCTGAAGTGGGATGGATTCGGCATCGCCGATTCGACCTGGGCGGTGGCCATCATCCTGGTCGCGATGGCGATCGGAACCGCGACGATGCTGCGTAACCGCGATGTCGCCTACGGCCTGGTGCTGATCTGGGCATACATCGGCATCCTGATCCGGCAGACCTCGGAGCTGGCAAGCCAGTACCCGATGATCATCGCGGCCGTGGTGGCATCGCTGTTGGTCTACCTAGTCGCCGAAGGAATGATCCTGCGGCGGGGCTGAAACGAGAACGGCTCCGACCGTAACTACCGGTCGGGGCCTGTTTCACACAGTCGGGGTGGCGGGATTTGAACCCACGACCTCTTCGTCCCGAACGAAGCGCGCTACCAAGCTGCGCCACACCCCGCGTGAAGCCACGTCAGCCTATCGCACCGCCGAGGCGGTAAGCCAAACGCTCCGGGCTGAGGTGCCGGTCACGGCTACAGCGTGGGGACCGGCCAGGCGCAGGACTGCTCGAACTCCTGGAGCATCGCGTTGTACCGGTCCGGCTTCAGGTCGTGGTCGGCGAGCCAGGCCTCGTCGTAGTAGGTGTCGGCGTAGCGTTCGCCGCTGTCGCAGATCAGGCTGACCACCGAACCACTGGTGCCATGTGCCACCATCTCGGCCAGCAGACCGAAAGCGCCCCAGAGGTTGGTGCCGGTCGATGGACCCACCCGCCGACTCAGCACCCGGGATACCTGATGGGCGGCCGCCACCGAGGCCGCATCGGGCACCCGCATCATGCGGTCGATCACGTTCGGCATGAAGGACGGCTCCACTCTTGGCCGGCCGATGCCCTCGATACGCGAGGAGGCCCCGGTGACAACATCGTTTCGGCCTTCGCTGTAGCCCAGGAAGAAGGCGGAGTTCTCCGGGTCAACCACGCATAGCCGGGTGTGGTAGCCGCGGTAGCGGATGAACCGGCCGATGGTGGCACTGGTGCCGCCGGTGCCGGCACCCACCACGATCCAGGACGGCACCGGGTGACGTTCGGCGGCCATCTGCTCGAAGATCGATTCGGCGATGTTGTTGTTGCCCCGCCAGTCGGTGGCCCGCTCGGCATTGGTGAACTGGTCCAGGAAATACCCGCCTGCCTCGTCGGCGACACGCCGGGCCTCCGCATTGACATCGCCTGCGCTGTCGACGAAATGGCAACGCCCGCCGTGGCGTTCGACCAACGCCACTTTCGCCCGACTTGTGGAGGCGGGCATCACGGCCACGAACGGTAGACCGAGCAGCGCGGCGAAGTACGCCTCGGACACCGCGGTGGAACCCGATGAAGCCTCCACAACGGTGGTGTCTTCGGCGATCCAGCCGTTGCAGAGCCCGTAGAGGAACAGTGAGCGCGCCAAGCGGTGCTTGAGGCTGCCGGTGATGTGGGTGGACTCATCCTTGAGATACAGCGCGACGTCCACACCGTCGCACCACGAGGACGGCAGCGGATACCGCAGCAGGTGGGTGTCAGCGCTGCGGCGGGAATCGGCCTCGATCAGGCGGATGGCCTCATCCGTCCAGTTCCGCGGTGCGCTGCGGACGGCGGAGCGGTAGGGGAGTTCGGCCACGGCTGCGCTAATGCACCGAGACCGTCGGGGTGGACCGCCGCACGTTGCGGGTGTGGTCCCGACCGCCGGTCGGGGCGGCGACCAAGGTCAGCAGCGTGGCCTCCGGCCGGCAGCAGAAGCGCAGCGGCGCGAACGGAGACGTTCCGATTCCCGCGGAGACGTGCAGGGCGGTCTCGGCTCCCCAACTCGACACGCCCTTGGCGCGCGATCGGTCCAGGTCGCAGTTGGTGACCAGCGCCCCGTAGAAGGGCAGGCACAGTTGACCGCCGTGGGTGTGCCCCGCCATCACCAACTGGTAGCCGTCGGCGGCGAACCTGTCCAGGACGCGGGTGTAGGGGGCGTGGGTGACACCCAGGGTGAGATTGGCGGCCGGACTCGGCGGTCCGGCGATCATTTCGTACCGGTCCCTGCCCAGATGGGCATCGTCGACGCCGGCGGCGGCGATCACCAGACCGGCCACCTCGAGTTCCCGGCGGTTGTGGGTCAGGTCGAGCCAGCCCCGTTCGGTGAAAGCGGCGCGCAGATCCTGCCACGGCAGCGGGCTGCCATGCGCACGGTGGTCGCTGTCGGTCAGGTACTTGGCCGGGTTCTTCAGCTTGGGTGCGAAGTAGTCGTTGCTGCCGAACACAAAGACGCCCGGCACCGCCAGCAAGTCGCCGAGAGACTGCACCACCGCCGGCACTGCGCGCGGGTGGGAGAGATTGTCGCCGGTATTGACCACCAGGTCGGGTTCCCAGCGTGACAGTTCACGCAGCCACGCCTGCTTATGGCGCTGAGCTGGACGCATGTGAATATCGCTGAGGTGCAACACCCGAAGTGGTGTGGAACCCGGTGTCAGAACCGGCATCGTGACTTCACGAACGACGAATGCGTTGCGCTCGATCACTGCGGCGTAGCCCACCGTCAACGCGGCCGTGCCGGCCGCGACGGTGGCCGACGTTCTCAAGGCGTTGGCGGCCATACCGGCAGACTACTGCTACCGGGGAATGCGGAGTGAAAATCCGCACCGCCCCCGGCTGCTAGGGCGGCGGTGGTGGCGGCGGTGCGGCCGGCGGTGGGCCCGGCGGAGGCGGCGGGACCGGCGGTGGCGGTGCCAGCACCGGAACCGTGATCGGCGGGAGACCGGGTATCTCGACCACCGTCGAACCGACTCCCGGTGGCATGCCCGGCAACGGCGGGGGCGGGGGAGCCCCCGGCGGACCAGGTGGGGCCGACGGCTTCGTTGCCGGCGGTGGTGGCGGCGCGACGCCGTTGCTGACCAGCAGCGTGACGATGATTCCGGGGACGGTCTGTCCGCCGGGCGAGGTTCCGACCACCGTGCCGGCCGACGCGCGGCTGTTGATCATCGAGACCTTGTCAGCCACCTGGAAACCGGAGGCGCGCAACTCTTCTCGGGCGCTGTCCTGGCTCAAGCCATTGACGTTGGGGACGCGGGAGCTTGGCGCCCCGTCGACATAACGCGGGTCGGTCGGCGGCATGCTCACCTCGCCGAACTTATCCGCGATGGGGGTCATGGCGGTGAACCACGTTGCGGCGGGCTCGTTGCCGCCGAAGAGGTCGCCGTCGTAGCACGGCCGCAGCGGGAACGAGCACAGATCGCCGGGGTCGGGGGAGTCGTCGTAGATGTAGTTCACCGCGGCGAAGCGGTTTGTGTATCCGAAGAACCCTGCCGAACGGTGCGCCTCGGTGGTGCCGGTCTTGCCCGACATCGGCAGGGTCCAGCCGGCCGAACCGGCCGCCGGGGCCCCGGTGCCGATCGTGGTGTCTTTACCCAGCGCATTCGACAGAGTGTTGGCCAGACCCTCCGGCACCACCTGTTCGCAGGCTTCGGCGTTCACCGTCACCTCGCTGCCGCGGCGATCGTAGATCTTGTCGATCGGGTTGGGCGGGCACCACACGCCGCCGGAGGCCAGAGTGGCTGCGACGTTGGCCAATTCGAGGGGATTGACCTCGAAGGGCCCCAAGGTGAAGGACCCGATGTTCTGGCGTTTGATGAAGTCGGCGAGGCTCTCGTTGTTGTCGGGGTCATAACCTCGGGCCGTCCCCGGTTCGGCGTAGGAACGCAGGCCCAGACGTACGGCCATATCGACGGTGCGGGTGACTCCGACCTGGGAGATCAGTTTGGCGAATGCCGTGTTGGGCGACTTCGCCAGCGCCTCGGTGACACCCATCGTGAGGTAGCGGGGATCCCGGTAGTTCTCCACACACCAGGTCTCCTTGGGGCAGCCCTTGGCGCCACCCTCGCCGAGGCCCCTGGCGTCGAAGCGACCCGGTACATCCAGAGTCGCGTTGATACCCAGTCCGAGGTCCATCGCCGCGGCGACGGTGAATATCTTGAAGATGGAGCCCGCCCCATCGCCGACCAAGGAGAACGGTTGCGGCTGAACGGTTTGCCCGGCATCCATGTCCAGGCCGTAGCTGCGGTTGCTGACCATGGCGACGACGGGATGGCTGTCCTTGCCGGGCAGCACCACATTCATCACACTGGCGATGCCCTCGAGATCGGGTGCGGCGATCGAGTCCACCGACTCCTTGATATCGGACTGGACGTCGGGGTCCAGCGTGGTCTTGATGAGGTAGCCGCCCCGTGCGATCTGCTCCTTGCTCAGCCCGGCCCGGATCAGGTACTCCTGCACGTAGTCGCAGAAGAAGGCCCGGTCGCCGGCGGCGATGCAGCCGCGCGGCAACTCGTTGGGTCGCGGCAGAATGCCCAGTGGTTGCTGCTTGGCCGCCCGCAACTCATCACGCTTGTCGGAAACCTGGGCAATCATGGTGTCCAGCACCAGATTCCGTCGCACCAGGGCGCCATCGGGGTTGGTGTAAGGGTTGAGCGACGAGGTCGACTGCACTAGTCCGGCAAGCAACGCCGACTGAGACCAGTTGAGGGCGGACGCGTCGATTCCGAAGTAGGTCTGCGCGGCGTCCTGGATGCCGAAGGCCCCGTTGCCGAACGACACCAGATTCAGGTACCGGGTGAGGATCTCCGGTTTGGTCAGGGTCTTGTCCAGGCTGAGCGCCATCCTGATCTCACGCAGCTTGCGGGCCGGGGTGGGGGCGATCGCAGCCCGCTTCTCGGCGTCGTTCTGCGCGACGACCAGCAGTTGGTAGTTCTTGACGTACTGCTGTTCGATCGTGGACCCGCCACGGGTGTCCAGATCGCCGGAGGCGTAGCCGGCAAGGCCGGTGAGGGTGCCTTTCCAGTCCACGCCGTTGTGTTCGGCGAACCGCTTGTCCTCGATGGCGACGATGGCGAGCTTCATGGTGTCGGCGATCCTGTCGCTGGGCACCTCGAAGCGCCGTTGGGAGTACAGCCACGCAATGGTGTTGCCCTTGGCGTCGACCATGGTGGTCACCGCCGGGACGTCGCCCTCGAGTACCTGAGCCGAACCGTTGGCCACGATGTCGGAGGCCCGGTTGGACATCAGTCCGATGCCCCCCACGACGGGAAACAACAGGCCCGCGACGAGCACGCTGGCCAACAGACAAGCCCAAGCCAGTTTGATCAGCGTGGAACCGGCCGGTCCGCGTTCCGACATGGGTACAGCGTACTGAGGGGCTCCAGCGGGTTTCCAGACGCCCGAGGCGGTCGCACGAAGGGCGAGTATCAACTGCGAATTCTGAAGTAGGAGTCACAAAACCGCAGTTCATGGCTGGCCTGGACGGTTGTCCCAAAAAACCTGAGATCGGACTGTTGCGCAAACGCGACCTGACCACCTACTTTAAGCACACAGTGCGACGCAGGTAACACTCGCTTCGCAATGTGGCGTAGATCGCACCGCGTCTACATCTGAGGGATATCGCCGCCAGCAAGGCGGCTTTAAAACGAAGGGATCGCCCGTGTCGGGGACTCGGCCCGCTGCCCGCAGGACTAGCACAGCATCCATCCACAGTTCACTTCAAGTGGCTAACGAGGCGCGAATCGCGTGGGTCTCGAGAGCGTTGTGTAGATCGGCCGATCCCGACCAGCTTTTCGTGCGGGGCGCCGCGCAGCGGAAAGCGGCAGTCATCTGTCGCCACTGTCCGGTCATCACCGAATGCGGTGCCGATGCACTAGACAATCGCGTCGAGTTCGGCGTGTGGGGCGGGATGACCGAACGTCAGCGCCGGGCCCTGCTCAAGCAGCATCCCGAGGTCTCCTCCTGGGCGGAATTCTTTGCCGCCCGCCAGCACCGCAGCGTCTGCTGACGCGCGCCGGCGGCCGCGCAGGAACCTAAGTCTCGCCGGTGATCTGATCGGCGATCGCCTGGAGCGCGTTCATATCGGACACGTCGAACGGCAAGGACGGCACTCCCACCACCTGCACATGCGGGTTGGCGCCGGTGAACCGGGACAGCAACCGAATTTCCCGTTTGGCGGTCTGACCGCGGTCGGCGTGTATCCGCAGTGCCGCAGCGGTCAACGCGTTGCCGGCGACATCGGGCTCGGCTTCTAGATCCACCGCGCCGTCGATGGCGCGTTCCACCGTCAATTCGCACAGCATCGGATGGGTCCGATTCAGGACGAGGCCGGCCAGGGGCATGCCCTCCTGGGACAGCCGGTCGACAAAGAACGTCGCCTCCCGTAGTGCGTCGGGCTCGGCCGCGGAGACCACCACGAACTGGGTCCCGCGGCGCTTGAGCAGCTCATAAGTACGGTCGGCCTTCTCCCGGAAACCGCCGAAGGTCTTATCCATCGACTGCACGAAATTCGCCGCGTCGGACAGCATCTGCGAGCCGACGATCGTCGACAGCGCCTTCATGGCAAGACTCATCGCACCGGTCACCAGCTTGCTGAAGCCGCGACCCGGGCCCAGGAACAGCTTCCAAAGCCGGCTGTCCATGAAGCTTCCCAACCGTTTCGGCGCGTCGAGGAAGTCCAGTGCGTTGCGCGACGGCGGTGTGTCGACCACCACCAGATCCCAGCGATCCTGGGCCAGCAGCTGGCCCAGTTTCTCCATGGCCATGTACTCCTGCGTACCGGCCAGGGAGGTGGCGACCGTTTGGTAGAACTTGTTGTCCAGAATCGCTTGCGCGCGTACTGGATCGGAGTACTCCAACACCATCTCGTCGAAGGTTCGACGCATGTCCAGCATCATCGCGTGCAATTCACCGGCCACTTCGCCGCCCAGCGGTACCCGCTGTGGCTCGTTGCCGAGTTCCTTGATGCCCAAGGCCTGTGCCAGCCTCTTGGCGGGGTCGATGGTCAGCACCACCACGCTGCGCCCGTATTCCGCCGCACGCAGGGCCATCGCCGCTGCGGTGGTGGTCTTGCCCACTCCGCCGGCCCCGCAGCACACCACCACGCGGTTAGACCTATCGGACAGGATGGCCTTCATGTCCAGGGTCTGGGGTGCCCCGCTCATCGGACGCCCTGCTGGGCGAGGATTTCGGCAAGTTCGTACAGACTGCCCAGATCCACGCCGTCGGCGATGGTCGGCAACTCCAACCTCGGTACGTGAAGTTTCTCCAACTCCAATGCGCTCTCCGACCTGGCCCGGATCCTGCTGGCATGTTCGATGCTCTCGGTGAGCAACCCGGCGAAATCGGCCTCGGGCAGGGAGATTCCGACCCGCGACAGTCCCGCGCGGATTGCCTCGGCGTCGATATCACCGTCTGCGGACGCGGCCAGTGCCTCCGCGGGAAGGTAGGCGGGGATGTTCCGGTTGACGATCACGCTGCCGATCGGCAGTTCCAGTCCCTCGAGTTCCTCGATCGCCTCGATGGTCTCCTGGACCGGCAGGGCCTCCAGCAGTGTCACCAGATGGATCGCCGTCTGCTCGGAATGCAACAACCGGACTACTCCCTCAGACTGACCATGCACCGGGCCACCCTTGGCGATATCGGCAAGGGCTTTGGTGACGTCCAGGAAGCGGGAGATTCGGCCGGTGGGCGGGGAATCGACGACGATGGCGTCGTAAGCCGGCCTCTTGTTGGCGTCCAACCGTACGGCGGCCTCTTTGATTTTGCCGGTCAGAAGCACGTCGCGCAGGCCTGGGGCGATGGTTGTGGCGAACTCGATGGCTCCCACCCGCCGCATCGCCCGGCCGGCCAGGCCGAGGTTGTAGAACATGTCGAGGTATTCCAGGAACGCAGCCTCAAGGTCGATCGCCAGGGCGTTCACGTGCCCGCCCGCATCGGCGGTCGCAACCTTGGTCTCCTGGTAGGGCAGCGGGGGAACGTCGAAAAGCTGCGCAATTCCTTGGCGCCCTTCGACTTCCGCCAGCAGTACCCGGCGCCCCCCGGCGGCCAGGGTCAGCGCGAGCGCCGCCGCCACGGTGGTCTTGCCCGTTCCTCCTTTGCCCGTGACGAAATGCAGTCGGGCCTGGGTCAGGCGGTCAGGCCAGCCGACTTCGCTGCCCTCCCTCGGGTTGGTCGCCACCACTGCATGCTATCCAAGCGCTGGAAGGAATAGCCCCGCTCGAGGAATCGGCGAGAGGTTAGGCTTCGGCTGTGAGCCAATCAACTGCGAGCCAACCGACCACATGGGAGTACGCGACGGTCCCGTTGCTGACTCATGCGACCAAGCAGATCCTCGACCAGTGGGGTGCTGACGGCTGGGAACTGGTCTCGGTACTGCAGGGCCCGACCGGTGAACAGCACGTCGCCTACCTGAAGAGGCCCAAGTGAGCGCCTCGAGCCGGCTCGCCGAGCTGGGCGTCTCGCTGCCGGCAGTGGCCACGCCGCTGGCGGCCTACGTCCCGGCCGTCCGCACCGGCAACCTGGTCTACACCTCCGGTCAGCTTCCGCTGGTGGGCGGAAAGCCGAGCCACTTCGGCAAGGTCGGCACGCAGGTGAGTCCAGAGGAGGGCAAGCTGGCCGCTCGTACCTGTGCGCTCAACGCTCTGGCCGCGATCGACGCCCTCGTCGGGATTGATTCGATCGTCCGGGTGGTCAAAGTCGTCGGGTTCGTCGCTTCAGCGCCCGGCTTCACCGGCCAGCCCGGCGTGGTAAACGGTGCCTCCGAGTTCCTCGGTGAGGTGTTCGGCGAGACCGGGTCCCACGCCCGCTCGGCGGTCGGGGTGGCCGAGCTGCCGCTGGACGTCCCGGTGGAAGTCGAACTCATCGTCGAGGTGTGACTCATCCGGCGTACGGCATCTCGCGGCCGGTTACCGAATCGGCCTCTGTGCTGTTGTGCAACAACCCCGGCCCGCTGACGCTGGAGGGCACCAATACCTGGGTGCTCAGCGCCCCGGGCAGCGGCGAACTGGTGGTGGTGGACCCCGGACCCGATGATGACGCGCATATCGAGCGGTTGGCGTGTCTCGGCCGGATCACCCTGGTGCTGATCAGCCACCGCCACGGCGATCACACCGACGGAATCGACAAACTGGTCGACGCCACGGGTGCCACCGTGCGTTCGGTGGGCAGCGGGTTCCTGCGCGGGCCAGGTGGCTACCTGCGTGACGGCGAGGTGATCGACGCGGCCGGACTGCGGATCGAAGTGCTGGCGACTCCCGGCCACACCGCTGATTCGGTGAGTTTCGTCCTCGACGGCGCGGTGCTCACCGGCGATACCGTGTTGGGCCGGGGGACCACCGTCATTGATTCCGACGATGGCAGCCTGGCCGATTACTTGGAATCACTGCGCCGGTTGCGGGGTCTCGGTTCGCGGCGGGTCCTGCCCGGCCACGGCCCGGAACTCGACGATCTGGCCGCAGTCACCGAGACGTACCTGGCGCACCGCGAGGAGCGCCTGGGTCAGGTGCGCCGGGCGCTGCGAACACTCGGTGATGCCGCCACCGCTCGGCAGGTGGTCGAGCATGTCTACGCCGACGTCGACGAGAAGCTCTGGGACGCGGCTGAATCCTCGGTTCGTGCACAGCTGGAGTATCTGCGGGAGAATTAGCTGTTCGCTCGGTCGCGCCTCGCTGGCGCGAGTCTTACCTCGCTCGCGAGCTGATGTTCGCTCGGTCGCGCCTCGCTGGCGCGAGTCTTACCTCGCTCGGCGGGCCAGACGTTCGGAGTCGCAGATGAGCACGCTCTTGCCCTCCAGCCGGATCCAACCGCGATGGGCGAAGTCGGCCAGCGCTTTGTTGACTGTCTCCCGGGACGCTCCGACCAGTTGAGCGATCTCCTCCTGGGTCAGGTCGTGGGTCACCCGCATCGCGCCGCCCTCCTGGGTGCCGAAGCGCTGAGCGAGTTGCAACAACTGCTTGGCCACCCGGCCCGGCACGTCGGTGAAGATCAGGTCGGCCAGGTTGTTATTGGTGCGGCGCAGGCGCCGCGCCAACACCCGCAGCAACTGCTCGGCGATCTCGGGACGGTCGGCGATCCATGCCCGCAGTGCGTCCCGGTCCATCGACACCGCCCGCACCTCGGTGATGGTGGTGGCGCTCGACGTCCGTGGACCCGGGTCGAAAATGGAGAGCTCACCGAACATGTCGGACGGTCCCATGATCGTCAGCAGGTTCTCCCGGCCATCGGGCGAGCGGCGCCCGATCTTCACCTTGCCGGACATGATGATGTAGAGCCGGTCGCCCGGCTCGCCCTCGTTGAAGACGGTGTGGCCGCGCGGGAAGTCAACAGGCTGTAGCTGCTTGGTCAGCGCGGAAACCGCGGTGGGATCCACCCCTTGGAAGATTCCGGCCCTGGCCAGGATCTCGTCCACGTCGGCCCCTCTTAGCTCATCGGTGACTTGGAACGTGCGCAGGTAATCGAGCCTAATGCTTAGTCAGTCTCGGCGACGAGCCCACGCTACACAGAAATGGTCTAACCCGAAGGCTGAAACACTGGATTCGGCCGGGTAGGCAGCCCGGGTTCGTCGATCATCAGCAAGGGATCCAGCCGGTTCACCGGTATGACGGCGGACAGCTCGCCCAATGTCCGTTCAGCGGCCTTCTGGCCGGCGGTGCGCGCCGCGGATTCGACCCGGGCGACGAATTGGGCGACCGGTAGCCGGTCGCCGTGCAGGACGGTCTCAATGCGCTGCAATCCGACCGTGAACAGCATCAGCAACACGGGAAAACTGACGGCCACCAACCAGGACATAGCGGGGAAGTTAACCGGCACAACGTCTCATCGGGATCACGAAATGCCACCGGTCTGTCGGCGGTCAGTACCCTGGCACCAGTGACGGCGGGTACGGGTGGAACATCCCGAGCCAAGAAGACCAAATGGGATGCGCAGACCCATCTCGGTCTGGTGCGGCGGGCCCGCAGGATGAATCGGACCCTGGGAATCGCTTTCCCTCATGTCTACTGCGAACTTGATTTCACCAATCCGCTGGAGCTGAGCGTCGCCACCATCCTGTCGGCGCAGAGCACCGATAAACGGGTGAACCTGACTACCCCGGCGTTGTTCGCCAAGTACCGCACCGCGGCTGACTACGCCCGCGCCGACCGCGCCGAGGTTGAGGAGTTGATCAGGCCCACCGGCTTCTACCGCAACAAGGCCAACTCGCTGATCCGGCTCGGCCAGGAGCTTGAGGAAAGGTTCGGCGGTGAGGTGCCCGGCACCATAGACGAATTGGTGACACTGCCGGGGGTCGGTCGAAAAACCGCAAACGTGATCCTCGGCAACGCCTTCGACATCCCCGGCATTACCGTCGACACCCACTTCGGCCGGCTGGTGCGCCGCTGGCGGTGGACCGCCGAGACCGATCCGGTCAAGGTCGAACATGCCGTGGGGGCTCTCATCGAACGAAGTCAGTGGACCCTGCTCAGCCACCGGGTCATCTTCCACGGCCGCCGGGTCTGCCACGCCCGCAAACCGGCCTGCGGCGTGTGCGTCCTGGCCAAGGACTGCCCGTCCTACGGCATCGGACCCACCGAACCACTGCTGGCAGCCGAACTGGTCAAGGGGCCGGAGACCGACCACCTGCTGGCGCTGGCAGGGCTGTAGGCCGATGCGCACGTCGACCCGCTGGACGCTGGCGGTGCTCGCCATCCTCGGGGCGCTCGCGGTGGCGCTCGCACTGGAGTTAGCCGACGGCCCGGCCCAGCCGCGTACGGCGACGGCCCCCGAACAGCGCACGCACCGCGACGCCGACACCCCCGAGGCGCTCGCGGGCCCGCGGCAGCGCGCCGGCCTGCCGCCGTGTCCGATCGACGGGCCCGGCCCGGGCCCGGAGAAACTGCGCGCCATCGTGGTGGAATGCGCCGCGGATGGTTCCGACGTCAACGCGGCCCGAGTCGTGGCGGACCGGACGGTGGTGCTGAATCTGTGGGCTTACTGGTGCGCTCCGTGCGCCGAGGAACTCCCCGCGCTGCAGGAATACCAGCGCCGTGTCGGGGATTCGGTGGAGGTGATCACCGTGCATCAGGACGAGAACGAGACCGCGGCGCTGATCCGGATGGCCGAACTGGGCGTTCGGTTGCCGGTGTTGCAGGACGGCCGGCGCAGCATCGCCGCTGCCCTGGGAGTGCCCAACGTCATGCCCGCCACGGTGGTGCTGCGCCGGGACGGTAGCGTTGCCCGGGTGCTGCCGCAGCCGTTCACCAGCGCTGATGAGTTTGCTGCCGCGGTGGATGCGGCTCTGCGGTGAGCCAACCCGATCCGCTTCGCCCGCAGGCCCGGCCTCCCTGGCTGGCGCCCCTGGTGGATAACCTCGACCGGGTGCCCGAGGCGTATCGGCGTCGGGTGCCGCCCGAGCTACTCGCTGCCCTCAACGGCGAAGCCGCACGCGCCGCAAGGGAAGCCGCACGCCCCTCGAGGGAAGCCGCCGTGCTCGTACTGTTCTCCGGCCCGCACATCGACCATCCACCGGGGCAGGTTCCCGACGACGCCGACCTGCTGCTCACGGTCCGCGCCGGGACCTTGCGGCACCACGCCGGTCAAGCCGCCTTCCCAGGCGGCGCCGCCGACCCCGGCGATCCCGGACCGGTCCACACCGCACTGCGTGAGGCGAATGAGGAGACCGGAGTGGATCCCGGGCGTCTGCAACCCCTGGCCACCCTCGACCGGATGTTCATCCCGCCGTCGGGGTTTCACGTCGTCCCGGTGCTGGCCTACTCACCGGACCCCGGGCCCGTCTCGGTGGTCAACGAATCCGAAACCGCCGCGGTGGCCCGGGTCCCGCTGCGGGCCTTCATCAACCCGGAGAACCGGCTGATGGTGTGCCGCACCGGGCTGGAACGCCGTTATGCCGGACCGGCGTTTCTGCTCAACGAGATGTTGGTGTGGGGTTTCACCGGTCACGTAATCTCGGCAATGCTCGACGCGGCCGGTTGGGCGCAACCTTGGGACACCGACGACGTGCGAGAGTTGGACGCGGCGATGGCGCTTGTCGGCGACCTAGCCGATCGCGGTGCAGATGACAGTGAGGAGCCGGTGTGACGAGTTCGCAATGGCTGGACATCGCGATCATCGGCGTAGCGCTGATCGCGGCGATATCCGGCTGGCGATCAGGTGCGCTCGGTTCGCTGATGTCGTTCATCGGGGTCATCCTCGGCGCCATCGCGGGCGTGATGCTCGCGCCGCACGTCGTCGGTTTCTTCGACTCGCCGCGGGCGAAGTTGTTCGCAGCACTGTTCCTCATCCTGGCGCTGGTGGTCATCGGGGAGGTGGCCGGCGTCGTGCTGGGCCGAGCAGTCCGCGGCTCAATTCGCAGCGGCCCGATACGAGTGGTCGATTCGTTGGTCGGCGTCGCGCTGCAACTCGTCGTCGTCCTGGTCGCAGCCTGGCTGCTGGGCAGCCCGCTGACCACCTCGAACCAGACCAATCTCGCTTCGGCCGCGAAGGGTTCGAAGGTCATCTCCGAGGTCGACAAGTACGCCCCCGAGTGGCTGCGCGCAGTGCCGAAGCGGATGTCGGCGCTGTTGAGCACTTCCGGGCTGCCCGACGTGCTGGAGCCACTGCGCACCCCGGCGCCGACTGTCGACGCGCCGGACGCTTCACTTGCCGACAGCCTGGTGGTCGGAAAGTCGCGGTCGAGTGTGGTCAAAATCCGAGGTGTGGCGACCGCGTGCCAAAAGGTCTTGGAGGGAACCGGTTTCGTCATCGCACCCAATCGGGTGATGTCGAACGCACATGTGGTCGCCGGGTCGGACAGCGTGACCGTCGAGGCCGAGGACGGTAAGAAGTACGACGCGACGGTGGTGTCCTATGACCCCAATGCCGATATCTCCATCCTCGACGTCCCCAACCTGCCGTTGCCGCCGCTGCAGTTCGCTGAGCAGCCGGCCAAGACCGGAACCGACGCGGTGGTGCTCGGCTTCCCCGGTGGCGGTGACTTCGTGGCGACCCCGGCCAGGGTCCGCGAGATCATCGAATTGAGCGGGCCTGACATCTACAAGACCACCACGGTCAACCGCGAGGTCTACACGATCCGCGGCCTGGTCCGCCAGGGTAACTCCGGCGGCCCGATGATCAACCGGGCCGGTCAGGTGATCGGCGTGGTATTCGGAGCGGCGGTCGATGACAACGACACCGGCTTCGTCATGACCACCGATGAGGTATCGCGTCAGCTGGCCAAGATCGGCAACACCGCCAAGGTGCCGACCGGAGCCTGCGTCAACGGCTGAGCACCGTCGAATCAAGGAATCTCTGAAGGCACTCGTTCACCTCGGCGGGCGCCTCTTGGTGTGCGTAGTGGCCGATACCGGCGTGTTCCACGAACTGCCCGCGCGGCGCGAACCGTCGGCTGCGTTCCACCGGATCGGCCAGCACGTAGGGGTCGGCGGAACCGCGCATGTGCAGCATCGGTAGGTCCAGTTTACGGTTCATCAGCTTCATGAACCGCCAGCCCTCGCTGCGGGTCTGGCTGCGCACCGCCCATCGCTGATACTCGAGTGCGGAGTGCGCCGCGGACGGAATCTGGATGGCCTGACGCAGGTGCGGGAGGGTCTCGGCGAAGTCTGCGGAATTAACCCAATTCGCTGACGACCGGGCCGAAACCAGTGTTTCGAGCTCTTGGGCGTCGTTCCTGGTGAGTAGGCGCTCCGGCCACCGGGGGATTTGGTAACGCAACAGGCTGGGCACCAGGGCCCGCCGCTGTTCGTGGTTCACCATCACCGACCGGCGCAGCGCCGCCGGGTGCGGCGAACTGACCAAGCCGATGGCGTCTACGACCCGGGAGTGCAGGACCGCCGTGGCCCAGCACACCAGGCCTCCGTCGGCGTGGCCGACCAGGGTTGCCGAGGTATGCCCGAGGGCGCGGACCAGCCCCGCGGTATCGCCGGCCAGTGTCCAACCGTCGTAGCCGCGCGGTGGTTTGTCGCTGCCGCCGTATCCGCGTAGGTCCACGGCGACCACTCGGGCGCCGGATAGGCCGCGCAACTGGTGATGCCAGGACCACCAGAACGAGGCGAAGCCGTGCAGCAGGATCACCAGTGGTCTGGTGGTGGGCGCAGTGTCATCGTCGGCGGTCACCGCCTCGACGCACTGGAACCGGATGCCGTTGGCGTGGACGTCAAGGTGACGCCACGGCCCCGCGATGCGGGTGACCGACGGATCCGGCTGATTCATCACCAGCCCGACGGGTCGCCGGGCAACGGGTCGTCCGACGTGACCGGCAAGCCGGTGTCCGCGTAGACCGCCGCGGTCGGGTCGTGTGCCGGAACGGCCGGGCGACGTGTCTGTGGGGCCTGCCTCGGCGACGGCGCCGGTGCCGGTGCCGGTCGGGGCGCTGGTGCCGGTGCCGGTTCAGCGGCCGACGGCCAATTCGCCGCATCGATGGCCGGGACTGTGGTTGCCGCATGCGTTGGATGGGCGGGGGCGCCGGCGAACTTCGACAGGCTCGGTGTCAGCGCGGCGGTGGTCTCCTTGACCGACTCGATCGTCTGCTGCGGGCCCCGGATCCGCCGGACCTTCAAGAAGCCCAGGAGACCGAACACCGCGGCGATCACCAGCATCAGAGCGAAGACGATCAGGAAAGCCGCCCAGCGCCACAGCCAGGTGTCAAGCAGTTCGGCCAGGAAGAAGAACATGAAGAACGTCGAGTAGAGCAGCACCACCAGAGCGAGGATGAAGAAGACGCTGCCGGTAAGGCCTTTCTTCACATCACGGGTGATCTCCGCCTTGGCCAGTTCCACCTCGGCACGCACCAGCGTCGAGACCTGGGTGGTGGCGTCTCTGACCAATTCGCCGATCGAGGGATTGGCCGATATTGCATGCGGGTCTAACAGGGGAATCGAGGCAGCCGTGCTCGGCACCCCGTTCTTGTGATCCCGATTGCTCACGGCAATCCCTCCAGGGTCGATAGGTCGGACCAGGGTCCTCCGGAGTCGGTAGGTCGGACCAGAGTCCTCCGGGGCCGGTGTGTTCGCGGTTCATGTTGCCACGTCGGGTACGCGGCCGGGGTACCCCCGGTGTTGTTACGCAAGTTACTAAAGTGACAAAGGTAGACTGAGGGGTCGGATGTGACGCGGCGATGGAGGTATCTGTGAGCAGCGCAACCTGTGTGCGGCGGGCGGCGGGGGCCTTCGCTCTTGCCGGGGCTCTTGCCGGGGCCGCCCTGTTGCCGACGCCGGCTACCGCCGCCGCGGCGGAACCGGTACCCATTGGTGGCGGTGCCGGCATCGTTATCGACGGAGACACCTTCTGCACCCTGACCGCGATCGGAAACGACCGCACCGGGGCACTGATCGGATTCACCTCGGCACATTGCGGAGGGCCGGGTGCCCAGGTCTCCGCCGAGGGTGCAGAGGACCGCGGTGTCATCGGAACCATGGTCGCCGGCAATGACGGCCTCGACTACGCGGTGATCCGATTCGACCCGGCCAAGGTGACCCCGGTGTCGAACTGGAACGGCTTCGCCATCGACGGTATCGGGCCGGATCCCATATTCGGTCAGGTCGCTTGCAAGTTGGGCCGGACCACCGGCTACTCCTGCGGTGTGACATGGGGCCCCGGACAGGATCCCGGCACCATCGTCAATCAGGTGTGTGGACGCCCCGGTGACTCCGGCGCTCCGGTGACGGTCAACAACAAGCTGGTCGGCATGATCCATGGCGCCTTCACCGACGGTCTGCCCACCTGCGTCATCAAGTACATCCCGTTGCACACCCCGGCGATCACCATGTCGATGAACGCCGTCCTTGCCGACGTGGACGCCAAGGACCGACCCGGTGCCGGGTTCGTTCCCGTGGCCGCCGCAGCGCCGGCACCCGCCTGAGAAGTCAGTTGGCCTTACTGGCCCGGATCGCCTCGAAGACTCCTGGATCGAGAAGCGTCGAGGTGTCGCCGAGTTCGCGGCCCTCGGCGACATCGCGTAGCAGGCGCCGCATGATCTTGCCGCTGCGGGTCTTGGGTAGCTCGGGAACCACGTGAATCTCGCGCGGCTTGGCGATCGGTGAGATCTCCCGGGCGACTTCGGCGCGCAGTTCCTCGACCATGTCCTTGGTCGTCATGTCGGCGTGATGCTGTTTGAGGATGACGAAGGCACAGATCGCCTGACCGGTTTGAGCGTCCGAAGCTCCGACCACCGCCGCTTCGGCAACCCCGGCATGGCCCACCAGCGCGGACTCCACCTCTGCGGTGGAGATGCGGTGACCGGACACGTTCATCACGTCGTCGATACGGCCGAGCACCCAGACTTCGCCGTCGCTTCCGTAACGCGCGCCGTCTCCGGCGAAGTACCACCCCTGCTCGGCGAACCTGGACCAGTAGGTCTCGACGAACCGCTCCTGATCGCCCCAGATTCCCCGCAGCATCGACGGCCACGGCTTGTCGAGCACCAGGTAGCCGGTCACCTGCTCACCCTCTTCGGGAGCAGGCTGAAGCTCCTGTCCGTTGTCGTCGACGATTCTGGCCGAGATGCCGGGCAGGGGACCCATTGCGGATCCCGGTTTGCAGGTGGTCACGCCGGGCAATGGGGAGATCATCGCTGCACCGGTTTCGGTCTGCCACCAGGTGTCCACGATCGGCACATTGTCCGCGCCGAATACCAGCCGGTACCAGCGCCACGCCTCCGGGTTGATCGGTTCGCCCACCGACCCGAGTAGCCGCAGACTGGACAGATCGTGTTGGAAGGCCAGTTCCCTGCCCCACTTCATGAAGGTCCGGATCAGAGTCGGGGCGGTGTAATAGATTGTGACGCCGTACTTTTCGATGACTTGGAAGTGGCGATGCTCGTCGGGCGAGGTCGGGGTGCCCTCAAAGAGGACCTGGGTGGCGCCGTTGGACAACGGGCCATAGACGATGTAGCTGTGGCCTGTCACCCAGCCGATATCGGCGGTGCACCAATACACATCCGTCTCCGGCTTGATGTCGAAAACGTTGTAGTGGGTGTAGGACGCCTGGGTCAGATAGCCGCCCGAGGTATGCAGGATTCCCTTGGGCTTGCCGGTGGTCCCCGACGTGTAGAGCAGGAAGAGCGGGTGTTCGGAGTCGAAGGCCTCGGGTGTGTGCACGCTGGACGCGGTATCGACGGTTTCGTGCCACCACAGGTCGCGGCCCTCGGTCCAGTTCACGTCGATCCCGGTGCGGCGCACCACCAGGACGTTCTTCACAGTCGACTGCCCCGCGATGGACTCGTCGACCGCGTTCTTCAGTGACACCGCGCTGCCGCGCCGGTACTGCCCGTCGGTGGTGATCACCAGTTTGGCTTCGGCGTCCTCGATCCGGGCACGAAGCGCCGACGCCGAGTAGCCGCCGAACACCACCGAGTGCATGATGCCCAGCCGCGCGCAGGCCAGCATGGCTACCACGGCTTCGGGGATCATCGGCATGTAGATGGCCACGCGGTCGCCGGCCACCAGACCCAGATCGATCATTGCGTTGGCGGCCTTGCACACCTCGTCCTTGAGTTCGGCGTAGGTGATGGTGCGGGCGTCGCCCAGCGGCTCGCCTTCCCAGTAGATGGCCACCCGGTCGCCATTGCCGGCTTCGACGTGGCGGTCCACACAGTTGTAGGCGACGTTGAGTTTGCCCCCGATGAACCACTTCGCGACCGGTGCGCCCGACCAGTCCAGGACGTCGGTGAAGGGGATGTCCCAATGCAGCCGGTTTGCTTGCTCCGCCCAGAACGCCAACCGGTCGGCTTCGGCCTGGTCGTAGAGGGCGGCGCTCGCGTTGGCGGACTCCGCGAATCCCTCGGGCGGCGGGTAGTGGGTCGGAGCGTCGGCGTGCGCTTCAGGCATAGCGTGAGCGTAATCACTCTCTGCCTGCGGCGCGGCCCGACTCAGATCCAGTGATACAAACCACCCCACCCCGTAGATCGCCGGTTGAATGCGGCCACTAGCGTGACGGCTCATGACAACCGGCGGCCCACCACGCCGAGGTGAATCGGACCTTCTGGCGCCGCTGCTGGAACTACCCGGAGTGGCCGAGGTCGCCGAGTCGGCCCGCACCGCCCTGGGCAAGGCGCACCGGCACCGCACCAATCTGCGTAACTGGCCGTTGACTGCGGCGGAGTCCGCGGTGCGCGGTGCGCGGTGCTCTTCGGCACTCGACGGCGGCGGCGTCCAACTCGATGACGCCGCATCGGGAGCTGACGATCCGGTGCTTGCCGGCGCGCTCCGTGTCGGGCAGGCACTGGAGGGCGGGGCCACCAACCTGGTCGGGGTATGGCAGCGGGCCCCCCTGCAAGCCCTGGCACGGTTACATGCTCTGGCCGCCGCCGATCTGGTGTCCGACATTGACCTGGGCCGGCCACGGCCGGTCCCGGAGATTTCCGCCCGGATGGATTTGATGACCCGGTTGGTGACGGGCGGCAGTGGGGTACCGGCCGCGGTGCTCGCCGCCGTTGCGCACGGGGAGTTGATGGCTCTCGAGCCATTCGGAAGCGCCGACGGTGTCGTGGCACGTGCTGTGTCACGGTTGGTGACGATTTCCTCCGGGCTCGATCCGCACGGGTTGGGGGTGCCCGAGGTCTATTGGATGCGCAGGCCCGACGAATACCGGGAAACGGCTGCAGCATTCGCCACGGGGCAGCCCGAGGGGGTTGGCAGTTGGCTGGTGATGTGCTGCCGTGCGCTGGAAGATGGTGCCCGCGAAGCGCTTTCAATCGCCGAAGCGGTAGCAACCTAGTCGCCGGAAACCTAGCCCGCAGACATGAAGCGGGCGGCGTTCCGAAACGAGTTCGGCGCGCCGCCCGCTAACACGGTTACGAGCTACCAAGCGTGCTATGTGGGTTGCGTGGGTGGCCTCGGCGTCTTGCGCTGCGCTGCGAAGTTGTTCCGCTGGAGGGAGTCTGACTTCGCCCGCTCTGTGCAATTACGCAGGCCCGCAACACTTCTGCCATCATCGCGGCGTGCTCCGCGTGGGTACTCGGTAACCGTGCTGGGTTACTCGACTCGGGAGATGGAACCTTCTCTTCCGGTGCCATCTTGGCCTCGTCAAGCTTCCGTGCTTCCTTTGTACTCCGTGACGGCCATCACAGCAAGAGGAAAAATGTATCGGTTCAGTTCGTGTCGCGGCCGGTGTCGCGGCCGGTGGCGCGGCCGGTGTCAAAAGGTCAAGCGCCGCAACGCTGATGGGGCCGC
>DAIPYT010000005.1:0-45519 GCA_036782595.1 Mycobacterium sp.
CCCGACGAGATTCGCGCGGAAATCCGGTCGGCGGTAGGGCGGGAGATGTTCGCCGAGGAGCACGGCCGCGCACCGTTTGATGCCCGGGAGTTGTCGGGTTTCGTCGCGCGGCACTCGGCGTCGACGACGAAGGCGGTGGCTGGTTATGACCTGACCTTCACTCCGGTGAAGTCGGTGTCGGTGGTGTGGGCGTTGGCGCCGCGCGCGCTCGCCCGGCAGATCGAGCAGGCTCACCGGCGTGCGGTCGAGGTGGCGATCGACTTCCTTGAAGAGCATGCGGCGTTCACCCGGATGGGGTCGCGGGCGGTGGCGCAGGTGGACACGACGGGTTTGATCATCGCGGCCTTCGACCACCGCGACTCCCGCGCCGGGGATCCGAATCTGCACACCCACATCACCGTCAGCAACAAAGTGTGCGCGATCGGTCCGGACGGCATTGCGCGCTGGCTTGCCCTCGACGGCACGCCGCTTCATCAGTCAACCGTGGCCGCCTCGGAGGTCTACAACACCGCACTGGAGGGCTTGCTGACCGAGCTGGGTTTTCGTTTCGTCGGCACCGACCGTGGCCCGGGCAAGCGGTGCGTGCGCGAGATCGACGGCGTCTCGGCGGAGGTGAACCGGCGGTTCTCGGCGCGGCGCAGCGCGATCGAAACCCGGGTGGGGGAGTTGGCGAAGGCCTTCCAGAATCAGCACGGACGTGAGCCCACCGTGACCGAGTTCATCGCCTTGTCTCAACAGGCGACCCTGGAAACGCGCGCCGCCAAGCACGAGCCACGCGCCTTGGGCGAGCAGCGCCAGACCTGGCGGACCCAGGCCGCCGAAGTCCTCGGCGGGGTGCGCGAGGTGGACGCGATGATCGCCGCCGCCTCGTCACACGCCGTGATCCGGCCCCCGGCGATCGACCAGAAGACCGTCGACCGGTTGGCCGGCGCGGTGATCGAGCGGGTGTCGGCGTCGCGCTCAACGTGGCAGATCCATCACATTCGCGCCGAGGCCGAGCGGCAGATCCGCTATGCCGATCGCGCCGGGGACCGCGACGCGGTTCAGCGGATCGTCGCCGCCGCGGTGGGCGAGTACAGCGTGGCGGTGGCACGCCAGGTCGACGCGGAGATCGGCGAGCCTGATGTGTTGCGCCGCCGCGACGGCTCGAGTGTCTACAGCCGCCACGGCGAGACCGTCTATTCCAGCGCCGCGGTGCTGGCCGCGGAGCACCGGGTTCTCGCGGCGGCCGAACTCGCCGGGGGCCGCGCCGCCGAGGACAGCGACATCGGGTTGGCGCTGTTGGAAGCCGACGCCAACGGGCGCCCGCTCAACGACGGGCAGCGCGCCCTGGTCCGGGAGATGGTTGCCTCCGGGGCGCGGGTCCAACTCGCCGTCGCCCCGGCCGGCACCGGGAAGACCACCGCGACCGCCGCACTCGCGGCCGCGTGGCGCAACAGTGGGGGCACGGTCGTGGGGCTGGCGCCGACGGCCGCGGCGGCGGAAGTGCTCGCGAGTGAACTCGGCTCGGCCACCGACACCATCGCCAAACTCGTCCAACTGTCCCGCCCCGATCCGCACCAACCGGGCTGTGCTGATGACCCCGCGCGGGTCTGGTTCGACGCCATCGACGCCACCACACTGGTCGTGATCGACGAAGCCGGGAAGGCCTCCACCGCCGAACTCGACGCCGTCATCCACCACGCACTAGCGCGCGGAGCGAGCGTGCGTCTCATTGGCGACGACCATCAACTGACGTCGGTGTCGGCCGGCGGAGTGCTGCGCGACCTCGCCGCCCACCGCAACACGCTGACCCTCTCGGAGGTCGTTCGGTTCGGTGACAGCGAGCGCGGCCGAGCCGAAGGCGCGGCCAGCCTCGCCCTGCGCGCGGGCGATCCGGCCGGGATCGCCTTCTATCTCGACCACCGGCGCATCCATGTCGGGGCCGACGCGATGGCCGCCGACATGGCCTACGAAGCGTGGCGGGCAGACCTCATTGCCGGGCGCGACAGCGTCCTGCTCGCCCCGACCAACGCCCTGGTCGCTGAACTCAACGACCGCGCCCGCGCTGAGCGGATCGCCGCGGCAGGACAGAGGATCGGCTCGACCGTCACCTTGGGCGATGGCCTGGAGGCCTCAGTGGGGGACTGGATTGCCACCCGAAGCAATGCCCGCTGGCTGCGCAGTGGTGATCGGACCTGGGTGAAGAACGGACACCGCTGGATCATCCGGACGGTCGAGGCCGACGGTTCGCTGACCGTCAGCCCGCTGCGCGGCAACACCGACGCGGTGGTGCGACTGCCCGCCCGATACGTCTGCGCCCACACCGGGTTGGGCTATGCGGCGACCATCGACACCCGCCAGGGCGTCACCGCCGACACCTCCCATGTCGTCGGCAACGATCAACTCAGCCGCCAACACCTCTATGTGGCGCTGACCCGCGGCCGCGACGAGAACCACCTCTATTTCTCCACCGCCGAGGCCGACCCGCACCGCATCCTCACCCCGAAAGCCACCCACCCGCCGACGGCGGTGGACATCCTCACCGCGATCCTGCGCCGCGACGGGGCGCAGCAGTCGGCCCACTCGGCGAAACGGCGGGCAGCCGACCCGTTCAGCAGGCTGGGACCGGCCTCGGCCATGTATCTCGACGCACTCGGTGTTGCCGCAGAACACGCGGCCGGCACGGCGACGATGGCGCGTATCGACAACGCCGCGGGCGAACTCGACATTGCGCTCACTGACTGTGATGCCTGGCCGGTGCTGCGACGTCACCTGGCTCTATTGGCGCTCGATGGTGAGGATCCAGTCTCCGCGCTCAATGCCGCCGCAGCTGCCGGGGGATTGGACGATGCTCGCGACCCAGCAGCCGTCCTGGACTGGAGGCTTCCGATACTCGCCGCGAGCGGGATGGGACCCCTGCGCTGGGCCGACCCCATTCCGAATGCCCTGATGTCGGACTCGCCGTGGAACACGTACCTGTCTGCGCGGGCCGGCCTGGTCGCCGACCTCGCGTCACAGGTGCGAAACCAGGCGCTGCAGTGGACAGCCGCCACCGCGCCGGTGTGGGCACGCCCGCTGATTGACATCAAACCGAGGCTGCTGACCGAGATCGCTGTCTTCCGTGCGTCGCACGGCGTTGATCCCACCGACACCCGCATCACCGGACCCGAGCAATACCGTTGCCGCTCGTCGATGGCCCAGAACAAACTCCGCCGCAGCGTCCATGAGTTGCTACCCCAATCCGATTCGGCGATGCTGCGCTGGCGTGGCGTGCTGGAGACTCTTGACCCGCGACTCACCGATGACTGGTTCTGGCCTCAATTGGCGACGCGCGTTGACGACGCTGCCCGCGCCGGCGCTGATGGTGAGAGGCTCCTACGTCGCGCAATGGAATCAGGAGGACCCCTGCCGGACGAGTTGCCGGCTGCCGCTTTGTGGTGGCGTATCGCTGGCAGCCGCGCGTCGGTCGCCAGCGAAGCAACCGTGGATTTAGACGTCCCCCCGACCGCTCAACCACAAACCGTCAATAAGCCATGGACGCTTGATCTGATCTTCGACGACCGCAAACCTGCTCACCATGAAGTCCCGACTGCACAGCAGCCAGTTGAGGGGTACAACATTGAGAACGACCTTGACCAATTACACACTGAAGTGTCAGTCCTAGCGCAGGCCGGAAGTCGGAGTCCCGCAACGTCTTACAATCCGGAACTAGCCGAAGCGCCCGATCCGTCAGCCAGGAAGCTCGCCGCCGCCATCGCTGTCAGCGACATGTCCGTTCAGCCTGTCCGCTGCCGCACTGTGGTCGCGACACATTCAGTGCTGAAAGGTGTGGCCTTAGCCGCTGCAAAGAGCAGTCGTAAAGTCTTAGCGCTGCCCGCGACGGCCGGGGCCGCCGCCAGGGCCGCTCACGATCCCTACAGCCACACAGCACTTCGCGCTGATGAAGGAATTCCCAAACTCCGGAATGGACTGTGGAAACCTCCGGCGGGCACTCTCATCATTGTCGACGATGCTGACCACCTCACCCAGGAACAGATCACATGGCTAATGGTCCACGCCGGCGCAACAAATACCCAAGTAGTGCTGGCCACCTCGCAGGGTGGGCGACGGGGCCCGAGTCGTTACCTCACGGACGTCCTCGCCGAGAACCTTCCGTGGTCGACAGACCGTGACCGCAATCCCGATACCGGGCTTACCGCGGTCAGCCGAATCGCCAGCCACCTCAAGACCCTTGAATACCTGGAGACGGACGCGGAACGCACCGGCGCGAACCTGCTGGCCCAACTTGCTGGCCACGTCAACCACTATCGAGAACTGGCAACGCCTTTTTACGCGAGGTCGCGCCCAATTCCCGAACAGGCTCGTGATGCCGGGCTAAGCCTGTAACTCGCTGAGAGCGATCTCGATCACGTCTTCAAGAGGGTCGACTGTCGGCCACCACTCCAATAAGGCCGTTGCGACGTTGGTGACCTGTCGGGACCTGCGGAGTCGCGCCTCGGCGCCTGGAAGGCCCTCCAGACTGTGAATCCACCGTTTGTGGCGGTCGCGATCATTGCTGGAGGCGTGGGTTTCGCATCCCTCTGACCAGTCGCCGTCACCGATGTAGATGACGGGACGAATGCACGATCGCACGCCCCTGCCGCTGATCTTCTGGCATTGCGGGGCGTCGGTGGCGAACGGTAGTAACAACGTCTCCGGATCGGACGCAGCGTCGAGTTGGTCTCGGAAGTCTTCCGCGAAAGAGCCGAACCGGCGATCGAAGTGCATCACGGTGGCTTCGGCGAGCGTCGTTTCAATGCTGATCTGCAGTTGGGAGATCCCCGAGCCGACCTCGCTGAGGAACTCTTCATCAGCGGACGTTTTGAGCGCATCGCTGATCTCGTTGCGCAAACCCTCGAACAGGTAATAACAGCAGAACAAGTGCCAACTCATCTGGTTGAGGGCGGCGACGGCCATGCGGTCCGGCAGGTCCATGTGAGGAGCGAGGAATTCGGCGAGGTTCCTGAGTGAGGTGGGGTCGGCGTCTGGCGGCATAGGTCTCCACGGTGTCGGTCGGCGCAAAGCTTCACCCTAAGGCCGGAAAGGGTTGTGTGCAATACACATGGGCCGGATACGCTCTGGCCCGATACGCGCGGGCCGTATGAGGTTGGAAACCATGCCGAAGGCCGAGTCGTCCGCGCTCAACGAAACCACTCGCGTATTCGGCGAACGTGTGAGGGCGCGCCGGCTCGAACTCGGGCTCAGCCAGGAGGCGGCCGCCGTCCGATGCGGCATCCACTGGACGCAACTGGGGAAAGTTGAGCGTGGGCAGCGGAGCTTGCGACTGGAGACGATCGTCAAGATTGCGGGCGGGCTTGACGTCGATCCGGGGGCGTTAGTCGGCGGGCTACCCGCGCCCTAGCCGTAGCTCCTGACGCTGCGGGGCAGGCACTCCACCGACACTTCATGATCGCCCGAACACCGACCAACGAGGCGCCGACTTCAGCGCACCGGGGCAGAGATTATGCGTCGTCGCCAGTGGCGTTGAACTCGTCGGCGGCATCGAACATTTTCTTGGTGGTCTTGATGATGCCCTTGGCCATGATGAGATTGCCCCCACCGCCGATCGCGAAGCCGACTCCGAAGGGCGCTGTACTTCCGAGCTTGATGATGCCGCGCTTGCCAGCGGTACGAGTGACGAAGTGGCGGCCAAGGACTTTGTTGATTCCTTTGATGGTCTCCATGGGCACTGCGTTAGCGACGATCTTGCCCAGGTGCGGTCCAGTGCGCCCGGCGGCCTTTGTGAAGAAGGTCGATCCTCCACCGCCTGCCACCACCAGCAGGACTAGTGCGCGTTCGTGTTCATAGCTTTCGACCTTGACGCCCCGCAGTGCAGCAGCCCCGATGACGTAGCCGGCGGCAGCGGTGAGGAACCATGAGGTGTCGCCGGTGGCGGCGATCAGCGCAACAGCGGTTCCCACTCCGGGGGCTGCGGCAATCGCACCAGTTGCCGCACCGGTGGTAACCACGGAAGTAGTGAAGGTCTTGTCGAGTTTCTTCAGTAGTTGAGCATCGGACAGGTGTGGATGATTGCGCCGCAGATCATCGACACGCTGTCGAGCGAGCTTGCCGGCTGCCTTGATCGCTGCATCAAGCACCTGCAGTAGCTTCGACGGGTCTTTGGTCGGTTCCATGGCATTCTCCCCGGCGACCGAGGTTTACTCGGCCTCGAAGTCGGACTGCTCGAACTTCAAGGTTTGTGCGTTCTCGCTGACAGTCCGGACTTTCGACTCGTTGAACCCGGCTTTGGCGACAGCGGTGATCTCTAAGCGGACTTCAAGATCCACGCCGTCGGCTGCTGCAAGATGCTGGATCACTTCGGTGGTGATCTTGCCGAAGTCCCGCGCGTAGAAGTCGGGGTTCAGTTTCACCGTGCCGAAGTACCGTGTTGCTTCAGGTTGCGCAGGAACTGGCGGCGGAGGAGTCGGCGGACCGGGCGGATGAGGTCCGGGACCGGGTTCGGGACCGGGGCCCGGTCCGGGGGGGCCGGGAGGTTCAGGTACCGGAGTCTCGCGTTGTCGCTGTTCCTCCGCCCGACCCGGGCTGACCAGAAGGAGTGCGTCAACGGCGGCCGGTTTACCGAGGGCGGGGTCAGTCGGTAACACGAGGCCGATGTATTTCGCTCCGTCCCAGCCTTCGGCGATAGCGAATCCCTGGTGCTGCCAGTCGATCGGGGTGTCCAGACTTGACAGAACTCCATCTTCAAGGACACTTCGGTCGCGGAGCCGGGCGAGGTAGGGATACGTGGTGTAGTACTCCCACAACGATCCCATGGTGATATGTCCATCGCGTTCGACCACCGATGACAACGTGGTGTCTAGGTCTAGACGGATGGCTGCTGACGCCCGCCGCAGCACCAGCTCGGATTTCTCAATCAACCGAGCAGCGGTGCGCTGAGCCAAGTTGTCTGGGCTGCCTTCGGCCTTGATCGCTTCGAGTTGCAGCGGACGAGTTGGATCGGGTTGTGCGGGAACCAGAGCCCAATGATAGGCACCGAGCAGTCGGTCGCGTGCGGTGCGGTCGGCACGTTCCAGACGCTCGACTGCTTGCTGGCGCTGTTGGGCGGTCAGATTGAGGACGCCATCGGCGTTGTCACGGACGTACTTCCACGCCAGATACTCACGCACCGAAGCTTGAAGTTCTTCGTAGCGGGCCGCATCTGGGGCTAGGAAGGTCAGCATGTTTCGGTGCGTGCGGGCACCGGACCCTCGGCGCTCGAGGACCTCAATTGCCCACTTGTATGCAGGCGAGTCAGTTCCCTGGCGCCGGTCATGGACATGCCCGGGCGGCACAATTACCAGCCTGGCCTCTTGTCCGTCGGGAACATCAGCAGACGACTCCGGTGCGACGTGCACGGCGGCAAAACCCTGCGGCGACGGGGTCCGGTGATCTTGGAGTCGACGAATAACCTCAGCCCAAACATCCTCAGAGTGCAGACGTTCGGCATAGTCGCGGGCAGTGCGGGTCGTGTTGGCCTGGGTATCGAACCAGTACTGATCCCCGGAAGAGTAGAAGTAGGTCGCCTTATCGGCCAGCTGGTTGAGCGCGGAGTAGAAATTTCCGGGTACGTCACCGGGTAGTGCAGTGCCGAGAAACACCCGCCGTTTATTGATTCCCTTGTGGGAACTGTTCAGGGTCGGCGTTGCGCCAATAAATACCGTGCGTGCCAACCGCTGAGTGACAAAACGCTTGCCAAGCAGATCCGGATTATCCTGATCCACTTGCGCAGGTGCCGCATTCTGGCCGTCGACGTCAGTGTCGATGATCACCTTCCACTGATCTTCCAGATATTGCGTGATCTCGGTCATCACATCCGAGTCCCGAAACGGTATTGAGCCGGGCATGATTAGCGGTGCCGTGTCGTTGCTCCGCCAGAGCGCCCCGACAATGGTGTTCATGAGACGCAACACACCGCGGGTGCGTTGGAAGCGTTCCAGGGTTGACCAATCCTGGTAAAGCCGGTCGAAGAGTTCTGGATGGATGGGATATGTACTACGGATGCGGTACATGTAGTCGTTTTCGACAGCCTCGTTTGGAAACTCGGCATGGTGTTGGCGATAGAACTTGAGCAACGCGTTCGCGGTGGCATTGATCTGAGCCAAGCCCTCACCATCCGGCGCGGTAAACAGTCGGCGTTTGACAATCTCGAAGGACTCTTCAGGGTTGGCTGCTTTCCACTGATCGGCGACACGGCGCACGATGTTCTGTAGCCGGCGCAACGCCTCGCGTCCGTTCTCGCCCCCGACCTCTTCTTCGCTGATGATCCCATCGCCGTCGGTGTCCCGGTCGGAGGCCGGGATGGAAATGACTACCAGCGCGCCTGGAACGGCCTTCGCGGTCTCGGTGAGCGTCTGGGCGAAAGTGAATTGGGTGTCGAAGCTTCCCCCCGCAAGGTCGTCGCGACCGTATAGCTGGCGCGCGTAGGCCACCCACTCGTCGATCAGGATTATTGCGGGGGCGTACTTGGTCAGCAGTTCGCGCAGGCTGTCGCCTGGGTTGGTGGAGGTGCGATCGGCCTCGGCGACGATCTCGTACGCCTCTCGACCGCCGAGTTGCCACGCGAGCTCGCCCCACAACGTGTTGATCTTGGTGCCGTCGGGTTTGGGCTTGAGTCCGGAGGGCTCGAGGTGGTTGCCGACTAATGCGACGCGGTGGATGGTGCGGGGGAGCTGGACCGAACCGATGAGGTCCTGAATTTCCTGGGGGTAGTCGCCGATGGGACGACCAGATGCCAGGTGCCACAAGGCAAGCATGGAGTGGGTCTTGCCGCCGCCGAAGTTGGTCTGGAGGTTGATCACCGGGGAGGCGTTCTTGTCGCCGGAGACGCGGGCGACTGCACGGGAAATCAAGTCGCTCAGGCCGCCGGTGAGAAATGTGCGGCGGAAGAACTCGACGGGGTCTGTGTACTCAGGGTCGCCCTCGCCGCGCGCCACCATGGCGAGGTCTGCGGCGAACTCCGCTGCCCTGAAATTGCCTTTGGCCACATCGTCGTGCGGCCGCAGCACCTCGCGCCAGGGCAGCAATCCTGTTGAACCGACTTCTGTGGCGCCGCCGGCCTTCACGACGCGCCGGTCTTCCTGCTCCGATGAGACTCGCCGAAGGTCGACGCGGGAGCGTTTGACCTCATCGGCGGCGTCTGGTGCACCGATAGCCCGTAGTAGACGCTCTGCGGTGTCTAACGCACGGTAGGCGTCGTCTCCGCTGAATGGGTCGTGGTGGGCCTCGCGGTCCCGCACCTCCCGCATTTCGCTGGCCAGGCTCTGTTCGGCGCGAGAAAGCAGATCCCCGAACGGGTACCAGCCCGGAATCGCCCGAGACGTTATGTTCTCAGTCAGCATCCGCAACCCGTTTTGTGGATCGACCGGGTTGTACTTCTTATCGCCGCTGGCGCCCTTGCCGACGTCCTTGGCGGCCAGCAGCATCGTCCAACTCTGGCCGACCGGAATCTTGTCACGGGTCGCGCCAGTGATGAACGTATCCAGCGACTGGCCCAGCAGTTCGAGCGCGCCACGGATACGTTCGCGATTACTGGTAGCCATCTAGTCCTCCTCGAAATCCATCGTCTGTTGTGCGGGCTTGGACGCTGCCGTTGATGCCCCGGCAGCGATTTCGTTCCAAGCGGTGCCTAGCGCGTTGAAGTCCACCGCCAGCTTGGTCTGCTTGCGGGTCTCGGAGATGGAGAAAAGCAAGAAAGCCAGCTCCTTGCACAAATCCCGCTCAATCGACATCGGCACTCTCGACAAGAGTGCGGAAGCAGCAGGGATTCCTGCCGAGGCCAAGGCCCGGGTCAAGTGCATCACGACCTCCCACGTACTGATAGAAGGATCCGACGCGGGGTCGTAACTGGCGTCGAGCCCTTCCGGCGCGAGCAGCGTCACCTTCCCGGCTCGGCTCTTGAGGATTCCAGCCTGATCGAGGTGATCTATCGAGGCATTGCGAGCCCGCGCAATGTTGTCGGCATCCCCATAAGGGCCGGCATCGAACCCGTATTGGCGAAACCACGCGATCGCGAACCGGGTGTCTGGGTCGAAGTCGCCCTCCTGGGCGGTCAGTACCTCGTCGAGGACCTCGTTAATGCGGGCCAGCGCGGCACGGACGGGCATGGACGACCCGTCGTCCTCCAGAACTGCCGAGTAGCGCGAGAACACCGCCATTCCTGGTCCGATCGCCGCCTGGGGCAAATCCACTGGCGCAATCGCGCCCTGCTGTAGCGCCTTCAGCGCAGCTGGCAGTTCGGCCTTGAGAGATCCTATGAATCTGCGCCGATCGGTGCGCGGCGCATCTTCCGGTCGAGGGCGGAGGGCAAGCACTATTGAGGATGCCAGTGCATTAGAGCCGATACTGCGCATTCGATTGCCCATCTCACTACGCAGTGGCCAGGTTGCTGTAACGGTCCAACCAGACCTGATCATGCCCTCAAGCAGGGTTTCCCAACCAGTCGACGCCTGCCCGCCCTCGGTGACCTCTGACTGCTTAAACGCGTAGTAGACCGTTATTGGGAAGTCCGGAAGGGCGGACTCCCGCGCTCGTCGGAAAACTTGTTGAAAGCCTCGCTCGAAGAAGTCATGGGCACCTTCCTTGCCGCCCTGGCGGTATGAGTTCGCAACGAGTTCCTCAGCCTTTGGAACCACCATTGTGCTCAACAGGTTTGGATAGATCGGACGCAAGCACCGTCGTAGCCATACATAGAAAAAGTCCGACAAGTCTGAGTAGGGAACATTGTCGTAGTACGGCGGATCTGTGCTTATAAGGGCACCGGAATACGAAAGAGTTGACGCGTCTGCTTGGGTCGCAGTTCCAGGTGCGTTAGGCACTAGCCGTTCTAGTACCTTGCCGATCCAGTTCCATTGCTCAAGCATGTTGCCTGAAGAATCCGACAGCGGATTCGCCTCACAGAAGTCCCAAACCATTGGAATAGCCTGACGGGCAAATAGATGTCCGATTCCTTCGTTTTTCACGTCTGAACGCCATGTGCATAGTGCGTTCTGGTAGTCCGTCGCTTTGGACACACCAAAGGAGAGCAGGACCGCAATGGCGTCGCTGTAAGCGGCGGCCCCGTTACCTCCTGCTTCAAGACGATCCCCCTCTGGCAACCCCGCGGCAAGCCCGTCGTCCAAGACACGTTGCCGGGCCTCGCTAACCAGGTCGCTGAAGATCGTCAGCATAGTGAGCTGTCGCGCGGTGAATAGATCTGCGACTTGGGTCATTCCGTAGAGGGGTGCGCCCATGTATTGGGGATGTGTTGAGAGCTCACCATCCGGTGCGTCCGCCGGACGCTCGACCAACGCTGTCTTTTCCTCGCTAGCAGTGGGGTCAAGGTAGATCCGAGCGCGATTGCCTTCTGCGACGGTGGCCATAAGTTGATGACCTATTCGCCCAGCCTTACCTTCCGCCTTAATGTGATCTCTAGAAACGGCGGCACCGCAGCCGATGCAGGTGGCGCCGCCCCGATTGACGGTGCCGTCCGTCTCGGTAGTGGGCACCGCCTTGGCATCATGGCCAACGCTGAAATGCACGCGACCATCGACGACCGATGGGAAGACGTAAGCCTCTTTCCCCTTCTTTTTGCCCAACCACCAGGACCGCACTAAGGGCATCTGGATTCGGCAGGCAGGGTTGGGGCACTCGACGGTACGTGCCCAGATCCAAGCGATCACGGTTGCCTGCGAACCGTCGGGCAAAGTGGCCTTGGGGTAGAGGTGTCCGATGCGCTTTTGCGCTTCTTCGCGCATCCACTGCCCGTAACGCCGAACATCTTCGGCTAGTCCCGTAGCTTTGGGCCACGGGTGAGCAAGCTGATCACGCGCGACGGTCGGTGATACCGGTGGAAGACCTGCGAACTTCGGGGGAATCTCAATCAGTGCCTTGTCGATGAGGACGGCTACTGGGTTGAGGTCAGAGGCGTGCGCTTCTAGCCCCAGGCGTTGGGCCTCCAGGGGGATGGTGCCGCCTCCCGCGAAGGGGTCGAGGATCGGAGGAGGATTATCGCCGGTCGAGTTCATTATTTCGCGTTTGGCTTGAGCAAGAAGCTCTTCGTTACTGGAGTTTTCCCAGACGACGAGTTGCTCCATCAATTGGTGAAGACGCCTGCGTTCAGCCGCGACGTCTTCGTCAGTCGGGAACTTGTCCGGGTGTGATGAGGGGTCGTCGACCAGTTGTGCAAACAAGACGGCGCGTGCAGCAGCCAGCGGACGCCTGGCCCACCACAGGTGAAGCGTGGAGGGGTGGCCGTGTCGGATCGACTTCTCCCGAGCCGACTCCTCGTTGATCGTCTTGAGCGGTATCCCGACCTCAATCAACTTGCGTTTCGGTGTCGTCATCAACACCACCAGAGTTCGTCGGCCGCCATCTAGTTCCCCTCGAAGTCAATTCTTGATTGAACCGGCTGGGAGGCCGCTGTCGAAGCCCCAGCGGCGATCTCGTTCCAGGCGGTGCCAAGTGCGTTGAAATCCACCGCGAGTTTTGTTTGTTTGCGGGTCTCAGCCACTGTGAAAAGTAGGAAAGCCAACTCTTTGCACAAGTCCCTCTCGATCGAGGCAGGGGCCTTCGCAAGCAGTGCCGATGCGGCTGGGATTCCGTCTATGGCCAGCACTCGGGTCAGATACATCACTACTTCCCAGGAACTGATCGAGGGATCAGTGGCGGGGTCGTAGTCAGCGCCGAGGTCTTCGGGTGCAATCAGCGTTACCTTGCCTGCACGACTCGTGAGGATGCCGGCTTGATCGAGATGGTCTACGGAGGCGTTGCGTGCTCTGGCGATATTGTCGGCGTCGCCGTACGGTCCGGAATCAAACCCAAATTGGCGGAACCAGGCGATCGCGAATCGCGTATCCGGGTCGAAGTCACCTTCTTGTTCTGTTAGTACCTCGTCGAGGACCTCGTTGATAAGTGCCAGTGCTACGCGTACCGGCATTGCCGAACCATCGTCCTCCAGTACCTCTGCGTACCGTGAGAAGACAGCCATTCCGGGTCCGATTGCAGCCTGCGGCAGATCGACTGGTGCAATCGCAGCTTGCTGCAATTCCTTCAGCGCGGTTGGTAGCTCAGCCTTCAGGCTGGCGACAAATCGGCGACGATCAGTCCGCGGGGCGTCTTCTGGTCGCGGTCTTAGGGCCAGCAGGATCGACGATGCCAACGAGTTTTTCCCCAAGCTGAGCATGCGCCCACCTCGCTCGGTTCTGAGGGGCCACGTTGCAGTCACTGACCATCCAGCCTGAAGCATTCCTTGCAGCAACTTCTCCCAGCCAGTGGAAACCTGGCTGCCGTCTGTCGTTTCAGATTGCTTGAATGCGTAGTAGACCGTAACGGGAAAATCCGGTATTGCCGTCTGGCGAGCGCGCCTAAAAACCTCGCGGAATCCATCCTCAAAGAAAGTCTGCGCACTTTCGCGACCATCGTGGCGATGAGGGTTCGCTACTAGCTCGTCCGCTTTCGGTACCAGCATGGTATCTAGCAGCGTTGGGTAGACGTGCCGCAGCGATCTACGAAGCCAGATGTAAAAGAAGTCTGATAGATCTGAGTGACCCACATTGTCGTAGTAAGGCGGATCTGTTGAAATTGCAAACCCCGATTTGATTGCGGCACGTGCATCGCGTTGAATCGCGACCGCAGGTTTAGCCCCGATCAGCCCCTTCAGCACACTTACTATGGCCGCGATTGTGTATGCAATATCACCAGATGAATTGCTGAATGGGTTGGCCTCGGCGAAATTCCAGACCATCGGCAGTGCCTGTCGAACAAACGTGGAGCGTGTCGATCCTGTCCCGTTGGTGGGTCGCCAGCCGACTAATGTCGACAGGTCATCGGCGATTGTGCTTGACGCCATGCCGAGGTACGTGGTGACGGCGTCGGCGTAGGCGGCAGCGCCCACTCCTCCAGCTTCTAGGCCTTCGCCATCTGGCATGCCAGCGGCGATTGCGGCGGCTAAGACGTGTTGCCGGACCTCGATGACAAGGTCGCTGAAAGTAGTGAGTGTCATCAACTGCCGCGCCGTAAAGAGGTCGGAAAATTCCGTCATCCCAAAGGCTGGAGTCGAGAAGGACCTAGGGTTCGTTGACATAGCCCCCTCAGGTGAGTCTATTCGTCGTTCGATCGCTGCCGCCGATTCATGTTCCTGCGTTGGCGAGAGATACAAACGGGTGCGCTGGCCCTCGGCAACAATGGCCATGAGTTGTTGACCCATGCGCCCACTGCGCCCTTCCGCGCGAATATAATTTAGTTCTAGAGATGCTCCGCAGCCGATACAGGTCGCTCCGGTGCGTTCGACGGTGCTATCGGTTTCGTCGGTGGGGGCCGTTTGGATGTCATGGCCGATGCTGAAAGTGACTCTCCCATCCAAGATTGAGGGGACAACGTAGGCTTCCTTGCCGGTCTTCTTGCTCAACCACCAGGAACGGACCAGGGGCAGTTGGATACCGCAGGCGGGATTAGGGCAGATAACAGTGCGCGCCCATATCCAGGCGATCGCCGTGGCCTTCGAGCGATCGGACAAGCTGGCCTGCGGATAGAGGTGGCCAATTCGCCGCTTGGCTTCATCACGCATCCACTCGCCGTAGCGACGTACATCTTCAGCGAGACCCGTTGCGCGAGGCCAGGTATGCACAAGCTCCTCACTGGCAACTTCAGGTGAAACGGGCCTCTGCCCCACGAATTTCGGCGGAATCTCGATTAGTGCCTTATTAATCAGTATTGCGACCGGGTTGAGGTCCGACGCATGGGCTTCCAGGCCAAGCCGTTGGGCCTCCAGTGGTATTGAGCCGCCGCCAGCGAATGGGTCGAGCAACGGCGGTGGGACGTTGTTGGTGGAATCTAAGATTTCTTGATGGGCCTGAGCCAGTAGGTTCTCGTTGCTCGAGTTTTCCCAAACGACGAGCTGTTCTAAGAGCGCGTGCAAACGCGCGCGCTCGGAAGCGACCGCCTCCTCGGTAGGAAACTTTTCTGGGTGGCAAGAGGGGTCGTCGACCATCTGGGCGAACAGCACCGCTCTCGCCGCGGCGAGAGGTTTTCGGGCCCACCACAAATGAAGGGTGTGCGGGTGCCCATGGTGAATCGACTTCTCCCGCCCTGACTGCTCATTGATCGTCTTAAGGGGAATGCCCACCTCTATCAACTTGCGCTTGGGGGTGTCCATCACCGGAGGCGTCCATTGGCTGGTTGGGTGTTAGTCATCGGCTGGATCAGCACGGCGCGGTTCCTCGCGCCCACGTCTTAGCCCAGTTGAGCCGAACATCAGTCGCGGCCAGGTCGCCAAGGTTGATGCTGCGGAAGTGCTCGGCTACGTACCGGAGTTGGTCGTGCTCGGCCCCGTTTGGGCTGACTTCCACGAGGATTAGCCGGTGGGCGGCGGGGACGTTCTTGCCTAGGAGGACCTCGTTGAGGGTGATGGTGAAGTCCTCAGCTCCGGCGATGCGGCCCTTGACTTCGATGAACACTGAGTCGCCTTCTGCGGTGGTGGAGTGGATGTCGTAGCCGGTGTTGTTGTGCGGCATCTCTATCGGTTCCCTGCCCAGGGCGCGTTCGGCTGCCAGGGCTGCATCGACGGCCCGGCGCTCGACCCCTGCGGTCTCCTTCGCGTAGGTCGCAATATCGCCTGGAATCAGACCGGCGGGGATAACAAGTGCGGCGCCGACCACCGAGGGTGGACGTGCGGCGAGTTGGGCATCGGCGTCGAGCTGGGTGGTGCGCCGTTCCAGGCGGGCTTCGAGGTCGCGCGCGCGGGACTCTAGGCGCTCCGGACTCTGGCGGTTTTTGCGGGAACGCCCGGCCTTGCCGGCGCTTTGAGCGTCCCGGACCCGGGCTGCCTCTGCGTCGAGGTAGTTGATCTGCTGAACAAGGCGTTGCCGCACAGCCATTTTCGTCTTCTCAATCAAGGGCAGGAGCTGTTCGCGGACTTGTTCAAGGTGTTGGGGCTGCGCGTGGGTCACCGCCCAAGACGTCGCCAACTGCTCGACCCCGGTGGTCAGCCATTCGCTGGCTAGCGCCGATTGTGCTGCGGGGCAGGCCTGCTCGGGGAGTGGTTGGAGATCGAGGTAGGGAGCCGGGCCGGTCACCATGGCTCCGCCGGCAGGTGTGAGGGTGACGAACTCGAAGCGTTTCGATACCACTATTCCGGTGCCGTCGACGATCTCGGCGGTTAGAGCCACGATGAGGCGGGGGTCGTTGCCGGGATCGGTGGGATCGAACAGTGTTGTCCCTGATTCCAGGGCGCCTCGGTGGGCTTCGATGGTGGCGTCCAGAACGGTGTCGATTAGTGGGTGACCGGGTGCGAGTAGTTCGGCTCTACGGGCGTCGTCGGCGTCGACGCAGTCGGGCTCGAACGTGGTGCGTTCGTAGCGGGTGGCGATCGGGATCGTCGCTCCAGGGCGCTGGCGCGAGCGGATTGTGGCCGGCACGTTGGCGATCTCGTAGCGGCCCTGCTCGCGGCGGCTCATGCGGCCGCCGAGGCGTTTAAAGGCGTCCCGGAAGAAGAGTTCTATGTAGTAGGGCTGGAGCCGTCGAGCTCGGGCTTCGTCCATCTGGCGGCGCATCATATTGAGTTGGTGCGGGGTCAATGACTCCCGGGCCAGTGCCCGTTCCCTCAGCAGATCTTCGGTTCCTTTGGACACCTCGGCGTCAAGGACACGTTCGAGTTCGGCCTGCCGCGCGGGGTCGTCGCCGTAGCGCACGGCCTCCATGAGGAGCTTGCTGAGCGGCTGGTCTTTGAACGCTTCGCCGAGGACGTCGAAGAGCCGCCCACCGTAGGCCGCTCGTTGGACTTCCATCTTCGCCAGGAGCCGCGTGAAGACCTGGCCTTCGCGGGTCTCGTCCGCGACCAGATTCCACAGGCGGCACACCTGCTTTTGGCCGATGCGGTGTATCCGGCCGAACCGCTGCTCGATGCGGTTGGGATTCCACGGAAGGTCGTAGTTGATCATCAGATGGGCGGCTTGAAGATTCAGGCCCTCGCCTGCGGCGTCGGTAGCGACGAGGACGCGGACGTCGGGGTCGTGGGTGAAGGCTTCCCGCACGACGCGGCGTTCGTCGCGGCGGGTGCCGCCGTGGATGGTCACCACCGCATCGGCCCGGCCTAAGACATTGCGGATTTGATGGGTCAGGTAGTTGAGCGTGTCGCGGTGTTCGGTGAAGATGATCAGCTTGCGGGGGCCGCTGTCGCTCTGCAGCACCGGGTTGTCAAGCAGCAGAGACCGAAGCTCGGTCCACTTGCGGTCCTCGCCGCTGTCGTTGACGGCCTTGGCCAGATCGACAAGTTCAGATAGCTGGGCGATCTCGATGTCGAGCTCGGCCACAGTCTGTGCTGCGGTGGCCGCGTCGACGACCGCTTCTTCGAGGTTCTCGGTTTCTTCGGCGTCAAGCTCGTCGGGGTCTTCCAGTCGCGTCCACGGCAAGCTGGCCATCGCGTCTTCCATCGGGGAAAAGCGCGGGTTGAGCATCTCCTGGCGTTTGGCTTCCAGCCGCTCACGCCGGCGCTGCAGGGAGCGCAGGATCGCGGCGGTGCTTGACGCCAGCCGGCGCTGCAGGACGGTGAGCGCGAAGCCGACGGTACGGGCGCGGGGGTTGTCGGTGCCGAGCCGCTCAGCGCGGTTCATCTCTTCCCGGACGTAGTGAGTGACCTTGTCGTAGAGGTCCTTCTCACCATTTGAGAGCTGATAGGGCACGGTCTCGGCGATACGTTCCGGGAACAGGGGTTTGCCCTCGAAGGTCAGCAGTTCCTCTTTGACCATCCGGCGCATCAATCCGGTGGTATCGGTGGCGTGGGCACCGGAGCGGTACTCGCCCTCGAAGCGGTCTGGGTCCAGCAGCGCCATGAACGCCTGGAACGCCGACTCGCTCCCGGCGTGGGGGGTGGCGGTCATCAACAGCAGGTGTCGCGTGATCGCACCCAGGCGTTGACCTAGTTGGTAACGGCGGGTGGTGTCGAGTTCCCCGCTGTAGTAGTTGGCCGACATGCGGTGGGCTTCGTCGACCACGATCAGATCCCAGTCGCTGGCATCCAGGAGCGCCAGCAGGTCATCGTTTCGGGCCAGCTGGTCCATGCGGGCGATCAAGATCGGGTAACGGTTGAACGGGTTGCTGTCGACTTGGCCCGTGATCATCTCCCGCGAAAGCAATTCAGCGTTGATCCCGAATTTGGTGGCCAGCTCGTCCTGCCACTGCTCGACCAGGCCGCCGGGGGAGATGATGAGCATCCGGGTCAGATCGCCGCGCAGCATCAACTCCTTGGCGTAAAGACCCGCCATGATCGTCTTGCCGGCACCGGGGTCATCGGCGAGCAAGAACCGCAGCGGTGTGCGAGGCAACAGCTCGCCGTAAACGGCTTTGATCTGGTGCGGTAGCGGATCTACCGCGCTTGAGGACACCGCCACCATCGGGTCGTGCAAGCCAGCCATACGGATCCGCAGCGCCTCGGCGGCTAGACGGAAATCGGCCGGGTCGGCGTTGAACTGCCAGCGGCTGGCCGGGGTTTCTATCCGCAATGATGACTCGTCGGCGCGGTAGAGCAAACGCTGACCGAGGCCTCCGTGGACGTCCTGGTACGTCACAGTGACGGCGTCAGGGCTGTGAGGCAGCACGGCCAGGATCGACACCGGCTGCGGCAGGAGACCAGAGAGGCGGAGGCCGGATTGGAGGTCTTCAAGACGAGCATGGGTAACCGCATGCTCAACCATCAGTCCCCCTCGCAAATTTCGACCTTGGGGCAGCATACGAGGCAGCTCCGACGGCAGGCGGTCTTCTCGGGCGAGCGGGCCTACTAAGCTCGGGCATCGGCGTAGGCGCCCCTAAGGGGCACTGCGCGATTCGCAGCCACAGATCACCAGAACGGGGATGCCGTCCCGGGAGGGTGACCCGTTACCACCCCTCGGATCAAAAGTTACCGACAGACAGGCCGTAGTCCGTCTCGGAGGGCGAATCCTCCGTGTGGACTGACACCTCGGATCATTCGATGGGCGAATTTGCGCCTTCTTGTCCGATATTTCAGTGGTGGCCCCAAGGATGCGGAAGTCTCGCCCATCCGACGTTGAGGCGTCGGCGCGCTGGTTGGGATTTTGCCACCCCTGGGCCAGCATGGTTGCGGCGACGTTTGCCGGCCTGAGTGAGTTCGGCCCGGGAACCAGCCAAAATGCCTTGGGACCAATTTGGGACCTCACGTTCCCCGCGCTCCTGAACGACCTGCACGTTCATGCACGATCCGCGTACCCCGAATAACGCGCATACCGTTCGTGAGCACGATCAACGTGCCAGACCCATTTCCTGGGGGTCAAGGGTTTTGATCCCGTCCTCGACGGCTTCGAGGTAGGCCTCGAGCACGGCCACCGGGGTGCGGATCTCATGGGCCAGGTCCCCGAACATGCGGCGTCGGGTGGATTCCACCGATTGGAGGCGCTGCGCCATCTGGTTGAACGCGCCGGCCAAGTCGTCGAATTCGTCTCCCAGTCGCGGCGAAGCGACGCGGATGTCGTAGCGGCCCTCAGCGATCGCCGATGCCGCTTGCGACAGTTCGACGACGGAACGGTGCAGGCGCCGGCTCAGATGGGCGGTGACGACGAACGCGGTCGCGGCGGCCACGGTGATCGCCACCGCGATCGACAGCGCGGTGACGTGCTGGTAGGCCTGCTCGGCATGGAACTGCTCGTTGGAGTTGTGCGCCACCCCGGCCTGGCGCAGGTGCTCGCGGAACAGCGGCGGCCCGACCACCGAAGCGACCACCCCGGTGGTCACCCCGCCGGCGAGCAGCACCAGCGTCTGGGCGGCCAGCAGCCGCCCGCGCATCCCCATTCCCGGTCGCGTCGTCATCGCCTGGTTCCCATCCGGTAGCCCACCCCGCGGACGGTGAACACGAACCGCCCGGTGGCGGGGTCGTCGCCGAGTTTGCGGCGAAGGTGCCCGACGTGGACGTCGACCGGGTAGTCGTTGCCCACCCAGGCGCCCCACACCGGGTCGATGAGCCGGCGGCTCCTCCACACCGCACCGGGGCGCGAGGACAACACGGCCAGGATGTCGAATTCGTTGCGGGTCAACGGGATCGGGTCCTCGTCGAGGAATACCTGACGGCTCGCCACCTCGATCGACAGCGGCCCGGGCTGAACGGTTTGGCGAGGTAGTCATCGGCCCCCACCGACAGCCCGACGATGGTGTCGATCTCGGTGTCATGGGCGGTCAGCATCACCACGAAGGCATCGGAGAATGTCCGCAGTTGCCGGCACACCTCCAGCCCGTCGATACGCGGCAACCCCAGGTCCAGCACCACCACGTCGGGGTCGACCTCGCGGGCCACCGCCAACGCCTCAGCCTCGCCGTGGCAGACCGTCACCTTGAAATGATCGCGCTGCAGATAACTGGCGACCACGTCGGCCGGGGCGGCCTCGTCATCGACCACCAGCGCGCGATAGCCGAGGTCAGCGCCGCTCGGGCGAGGCCGGGTAAACGATCCATCCTCGTATCGTGCCGCGCGGGCCGCGTCATACCGCGTCTTGAGCGAATCTTCACACAACCAACACCAAACCACCGCACGCCCCGGGGCGGTGACGACGGAAAATGCTTCTACTACTAACCCATGTAGTAGAGCAGTAGTTACCTAGGGTTGGTTGGGGGGTCGGTGATCTCGGCGGCTGGACGTCTCGACCGCGTCGGGAGGCCGCGAATAACGCTTGCTTAACAACTTATGGTGCTGCGGTGCGTCCGAACCATCCGCCGCTTGGTCGTCCATAGTGTCGTCACAACTGCGCGGTGTTGGCCGACAAGCCAGGTGTCCCGACAACCCGGATGGAGCGAGACTGTGCCAAGGAGTCCGAGGAGAGCTCCGTCCGTCTTGGCCGTTACCTTGCTTCTGCTGGTCGCTACTGGCTCAACCCAACCCCTGGCCCGCGCGGGCTGTGAACCGTCCACTGCTGACTGCGGCTTGAGCCAGCGAATCGCCGCCGCAGACACATACCTTGCCGGCCGCCCCGGAACCGTCGGCTATGTGCTGCGTGACCGAGCGACCGGAATGAAGTTCCGCAACGCCAACGCCGGCTTTGCCATCTGGACTGCGTCGACGATCAAACTGGCGATGGTCGCCGATTTGCTTGCCCGCGAGCGCGTGGGCGCCCTGCGACTCACCGATGCCGACCGTCGCCTCATGGCGGCCATGCTCCGCCACTCCGACAACGAGGCCGCGGATACCCTGTGGTCGCGGTACGGCGGACCGACCCACGCATTCAACACCAACTTCCCGCGCTACGGCATGGACAATGTGCGGCCACAACCAGGCTTCGGGGACGTCTTCCCGGACTGGGGATTTCAAAAAGGCACCGCCGACGACTTCGACGCTCTCATGAACTTCGTTCTCACCGGCCTCGACCGGCCCGACGCAGCCGCGGTGGTCGCTGAGATGCAGCGCGTCGACGGCCGCCAACAATGGGGAGTTTGGGGAGCCGGACCGGCGATGAGTCCCGGTAACAAGAACGGTTGGTCACAGGAGGAAGGCGGCTGGGTGGTCAACACTGTCGGCTTCGCCGGACCCCAACAGCGTTACACGCTGGCGGTCATGAACGCCCTCGGCGACGAAGGTGGCTACGACGACGGCATTACGACGACAACAGAACTCAGCCGCATCCTGCTCGGACCTGGCAACTAAGACCACCCCATTACGGCGCACCGGCGCGAATCTCGGATTCCCCAACCTTAGGGATCGGCCATCGACTACACGCCGACGCAGAGGACGACTAGCGCGTGCGAGCCACGGCAATGGCGCCGCTGGATGCCCCGACTGCTGTGGGCACAGCCACACGAGCGCGCGCCCTGTGCAGGAGACCGGTCGCTCTCGCGACGGATGGGGGGATCTGCCATATAGCGGCGAGCTTTCCTTGCCTACGCGAAGCAGATCAAAGCACCCGACAGAGATAGCACCGCGATGGTCGCCGGTGTCGCAGACATCGCTACAACGGCACCGCAGAGCGCGAAGCAGGACCGGATTCGGGCGAGGCCGCCGGGCGGGTCTGACAGGCGCTGGGCGCGGGCCAGCACGGCAATTCCTGCCGCAGCCAAACCGTGAGCCGGCGTGCCCGCGCCGGACAGAGTCAAAAGCCCATCGAGGAGAGGTCGGCGCCCATAGGCGCGGGCGGCGGCATCGTCGGCGCACATCTCCAGTAGAGAACTGACGTGCATCGCCGCACCGGCGAACAGTCTGATGGTGGGAAGAGCGGTAGTGAGCCCGCGCACGGCGGCGACGAGGTATGCGTGACGCCCCTTGAGGTGAGCACGTTCGTGAGCAATGACGGCGTTGAGTTGGCGTTGGTCGAGCGCGGTCAACGCTGCGGTGGTGACAACGATCGCCGGCGGCCGACCTGCGACACAGTAGGCCGCAGGTGTGGGCGCGTCTATGACGATGACATCGCTTCCGATTGGTCTGCCGACCAGACGCACGCCATCAGCGTGGGCGAAGGTGTGGCTGCGCATCCGGCTCAGCGCCCGGCCGAACCGCATGCTAGCTGCGATGAGGCTCGCGACTGTGAGAGCCATCGCTGCGATCGCGACGACTTGGGCCACTCCGCCGCCGTGCCCCAGTGCGATCGCGCGAAGGCGCTCCAGGCACGACACCAGTAGTTCGTCGGGGTTGTCCCAGTGCCCGGCGGCCTCGACGAGCAGCAGCCCGACGACGGCAATTGAGCAGCCGATCACCGTCACGATGGCCGTCAGCCAGGCGGTGATCGCCAAGCGCGGCGCCCAGCCGACTGCAGTGATCCGCACCAATACCGTGGGCCCGATCATCAGGACGGCGGCAACGTAGAGCAGCAAGGCTGCAGCGATCGTCACCGTCGACCGGTCTTGCCCGACAGGCGCCGCAGGGCGTTACGCAAACTTGCGGACTCCTCCGCGTCGATCTGCGCCACAAAGTGGTTGAGGACCGCCTCTGAACGTCCCCCTCCGCTCAGCGCCTCCAGCATCAGTCGCGCGCTGTGTTCCTCGCGCGTGAGGGTAGGCCGGTAGCGGTAGGCCTTGCCGTCGCGTTCCCGCGATAGCCAGCCTTTGCTGTGCAGGTTGTCCATCGTCGACATCACCGTCGTGTAGGCGATATGTCGCTCGGCGCCCAGCTCGTCGAAAATCTCCCTGACCGTGGTGGCGGAGTCGGTCCCGCGATTCCACAGACGGTCCATGACCGTCGCTTCGAGTTCCCCGAAGCCGCGCACCCGAGCCATTGTCGGACCTCCTGACCTAGTCAGTAGGTAGCTTACGACGTCACGCGTCGCCTCGGGTCTGTCGACGCGCCTGGACCCAGCCAGCATGGCATTGGAGCCGACGCTTGCGAAACAGGGTTGCACTTCTGCCGCCGGGTGGCCGTAGATGCGGCGGCGTTGTCATAGCTGCCAGTCCTGCGCTCCGTCGTTTTCGTTGTAAACACCGGTGGAGTTCCGCACAACGACTGGGTCGCCGCTTCCGAAGGTGTTGAAAAACCATTGCGCATTGCTGGGACTCAGGTTGGGACAGCCGTGGCTGACGTTGCGACGGCCTTGGTCTGCCACCGACCAGGGTGCCCCGTGGACGAAGATGCCGGCGTTGTTGATCCGCACAGCGTGCCGGACTTTGATTTTGTAGCCTTCGGCGGATGTTATGGGAACGCCGTAGGTCGAGGAGTCCATCACCATGTCGGCGAACTTCTCGAGAACGTAGTAGGTCCCGTTAGGTGTCTCATAGCCCGGTTTGCCCAGGGATACCGGCATCGTCCTCTCCAGGGCGCCGTTGCGGGTGACTTTCATTTGCAGGGTCGCGTTGTCGATGGTCGCCACCAACGCATCACCGGTGCGAAAGCTCGACTTCGTTCCGCCCGCGTCGATGGTGACCGCGGTGTTGGCCGGCCAGAATTCCATCGGACGCCATCTGAGTTGGGTGGTACTCATCCAGTAAAACTTTCCCGCAACGGCGGGGGTTGATGAAATGCGGACAGCCTGTTCAGCGAGACCGCGGTCGGTGATCGGAATCTGAAAATTGATGATGATGGGCTTGCCAACGCCAACAACTGCGCCGTTCACGGGGTTGAACGTGGGGGGAGCGAAGACCGGCGGTCCCAGGTACGGGTCCGGATTCTGGCCGGCCGCTGCTGTTCCTGGTGTGGTCATTGGCGGCCCCAAGGGGGCCCCGGGATCGGCCGGATCCGATGAAGCGGGAGCGGGAATCGTCAGGATGTCGCTCGGTGCAGGTTCTGGAAGTCGCGGTTCGGCTGCAGCCGAGGTCGTGATCGGGAGCGCTGTCACCGCCACGATAGCGACGAGAACCTCGACGATCGCGGTCCTAAGCCGGCGCCGCAGGATGCCACCTCCCATCGGGTGAGACACCTTTCCCTTGTTCGCCGACCGCTTACGGGGCTGGCAGGCCATCGTATCTACGTAGCGGCATAGTAGATGCTGAACTTCCTGAGGTGCTAGTGCCGCTGCCGGTCGGCCCCCGCGGTGTGGTCGCCGGTCACGACTTCTGGTTGAGGGCGCGTTCGACCGCCGCCGACAGCTCCCCGTAGTCGTTGAACTTCAGCTTGTCCCCGTTGAGGAAGAACGTCGGCGTGCCCCTGACGCCGAGGGCCTTGCCATCGGCCACGTCGAGTTTCACCCGCTCGAGCGTTGCGGGGTCGCTGTAGGCCGCGTCGTAGCGGGCCAAGTCCAGACCGAGCTCGGTGGCAAATTCCCGGAACAGTGAGTCCGCGGGTGTCTGGCGCTCGCCCCATTCGGCCTGGGTCTCGTACATCTTCTTGTACATGGCCTCGAACCTGCCCTGCTGGGCTGCCGACTCCACCGCACGCGCCGCCCTTTCGGCGTTGAAGTGCGACGGGATGGGGAAGTAGCGGACAACGACGTTGAGCCGCTCGCCGTATTCGCTGCGCAGCCGCTCGACCATGGGGAAGGCGGCGCGGCACGCCTCGCACTCAAAGTCCAGGAATTCCACCAGGGTGACGGCCTCACGTGACGCCTCGCCGAGACGATGGCTGTTGTCGCGGACCAACTGACCCGGTGGGCCGCTGTCGGATTGAGTGGTGGCAGTGTCGTCGCCCCGAACGGACAGATACACGCCCGTCCCTACGAGCAGGGTGATGACCGCGAAGGCCGTCAGAAGGATTCGCGTGACAGGGGCCATCGGTAAATCCTCCAATGACGTCGGTAAGAAGCGGTCCCGGGCTGTTGGTCTGGCGGTTACACGCTGCGCAACCCTGGGCCGCGCGGCATGGCCCCGATGATATACGTAGCGGCACCGTAGATGATCATAGCGAGTACTTCGGCCACTGTTCGACTCGAAATCCTCAGTGCCAGAACCATTTAAGGGCGATGGGCAGTTCCCCCGTCGTGACGGTACCGTCGCCATCCCGTGACGCAAACGATGTTCCCCCTGGGGCGGACGGGACGTACGTTGCAGTTGATACGTAACAACTACGTACGTAACCACTCAGGAGGAACTTATGCGATCAGGATTCGCTCATGTCGGGGCCATCAACCTGACGGGCATCTCAGCTGCGATCCTCGCCGGCGGACTGGCGCTGTCGGCGGCCGTCTACACCGCGCCTACGGCGAGTGCCGCCTGCGGGGGGCAGTTGGACCCGGTCACCGGGAACTGCTGGACCGTCGAGAGCCGTAATCGTCTGGGGGCGGCGAACGGCGCCGCAGGCTGCCGCCCAGGCGAGCTGGGCAACTGCCGTGCCGCCCGGCAGAACGCCATCAGGCCGGGTGCGACATTGCCCTCCGCGGCGGATCGTCCGGTCTCCAGCCCCCCGGCCCGGGGGGGCAGGCGGTAGCACACACCTGCTCCGGTTCGGCGCCATCTCATTCGAATTCCGTCGCCGTCGTCTCGGCGATGGTTCACAGAAAGTGACTCCATCATGAACGAAGGCTCACAGAAGGAACGCACCCGACTTCCCGGTCGGGCCTCCGAGAGCTGTGCTGAACCGCGCCCGTCGCTCCACGAATCGCTCGCAATCCTCCGGGGGAACGTGCGACACGACCTTCCCGCCTCGCTCGTGGTGTTCCTCGTCGCGTTGCCGCTCTCTCTGGGTATCGCTATTGCCTCGGGCGCACCGCTGATGGCAGGCCTGATCGCCGCCGTCGTCGGCGGTATCGTCGCGGGGGCGATTGGCGGGTCCCCGCTGCAGGTCAGTGGCCCCGCCGCGGGCCTCACCGTCGTGGTGGCCGAGATCGTCAACAAATTCGGCTGGGAGATGACCTGTCTGATAACCCTCGGCGCGGGCGCGCTGCAGATCCTGTTCGGTTTGAGCAGGCGGGCGCGCGCTGCCCTTGCCATCGCACCGGTAGTGGTTCACGCCATGCTTGCCGGCATCGGGGTGACCATCGCCTTGCAGCAGTTCCACATTCTGCTGGGCGGTACATCGCAAAGCTCTGCCTGGCAGAACCTCACGGAGCTGCCGCGATCGGTCCTCAACCACCACCTGTCCGACGTCATCATCGGCGCCGTGGTGATCGCGCTCCTCGTGTTGTGGCCCAAGCTGCCAGCGAAGGCGCGCGTCGTCCCGGGAGCTTTGGCCGCCATCACCGTGGCGACGGTGTTGGCCGTTGTCACCGACTCACCGGCGGAGCGAATCTCCCTGACGGGTGACTTCTTCCAAGCATTGAGCCTGCCAACGCTAACCGGACCCGCCAATGGTGATTGGCCGGGCGTGATCTTCAGCGTGCTGACTGTCGCGCTGATCGCCAGCGTCGAATCGTTGCTGTCCGCTGTGGCCGTCGACAAACTCCACTCAGGACCACGAACCAACCTCGATCGCGAATTGCTTGGTCAAGGTAGCGCGAACGTGGTGTCAGGCTTCCTGGGTGGTCTACCCGTCACCGGGGTCATCGTCCGCAGCTCCACCAACGTGGCCGCCGGCGCACGAACGCGATCCTCAGCAATCCTGCACGGTGTGTGGATCCTGCTGTTCGCCTCGCTGTTCAGCAACCTCATCGAGCTGGTCCCCAAGGCAGCGCTGGCTGGCCTGCTCGTCGTCATCGGCCTGCAGCTGGTCAAGCTCGCGCACGTAAAACTCGCCTGGCGCACCGGCGATCTCGCGGTCTACACCATCACGATCGTGTGCGTGGTCTTCCTCAATCTGCTCGAAGGTGTCGGCATTGGACTCCTGGTGGCGATCAGCATCCTGGTTGCCCGGGTGATGCGCACACACATGGAAGCCCGGCCCTTCGGCACACAGGGTTCACGGCAGTGGCACGTCGCTCTCGACGGGTCGCTGAGCTTTCTGTCGCTCCCACGACTCACCGCGACGCTGAGCACCGTTGACGCAGGGGCGCACACCACGCTCTCCATCAACGCCGACTACATCGACCGCGCCTGCTCCGAGGCCATCTCTGAGTGGAAACGCGCCCACGAGGCTGGCGGCGGCACGGTCATGATCATCGAGTCCAGCCAGGCTGAGCTGCATCATGCGCTACTGAAGCCGCCGCAGCGCCACTTCAGCTCCCGCGCCATGGGCTTGGTTCCATGGCGGTCGTGGCCTCGAAGCGAGACCGTCGGTACCGGTGCGTCGATCATTGATGGCATCACGGAGTACAACCAGCGCGGGTCCCATGCCCTGCGACCCCACGTCGCCGAGCTGGTAAACGTCCAGGACCCCGATGCGTTTTTCCTCACCTGCACCGATTCCCGCATTCTGCCCAATGTCATCACCTCCAGCGGCCCGGGCGATCTGTTCACCGTCCGCAACGTTGGCAACCTTGTTCCCGCCGACGTCAACGATGGGTCGGTCGACGCCTCACTGAGTTTCGCGCTCAATCAACTGCGCGTGAATTCCGTTGTAGTGTGCGGTCATTCGTGCTGCGGCGCGATGAAGGCCTTGTTGCCGGGTTCTAAGAGCCCCCACGCTGCGGTGGCCCAGTGGCTCCGCCACGCCTCGGACAGTGTCCTGGCTTACCAAAACCATCACCCCGCCCGGATGAGCGCCGAACTGCAGGGTTTCAGCTCGGCCGACCAGCTCGCCATCGTCAATGTCGCGGTTCAAGTAGAACGTCTGACCCGCCATCCCATGCTGGCTGAAGCGGTGCAAGCTGGTCGCGTGCGAGTGGTCGGCATGTTCTTCGACATTGGCGCAGCCCACGTCTATGAGATCGACGAGTACGGCATCCTGGGGCAAGGCGAGGCTTCAAGAGCTGGCGTTCGCGGCGGGCATCGCCGGGACGGCAACAGGTCCCTGTGGTGACGGCCAGACGTGGAACCTGCTCCGCCCGCCCGTGCGGGTGTCAGCGGACTGTTCGCCGAGACGGGCAGAAGCGAAACAGCCGAGGGTTCCCATCCGATCCCGACGTCCGCTGACCAGCCCCGAGCGCGGCTGGGGTACGCGGCTCCGCTGGAGGTTAGACAGCGCGGCCGTGCGTTCGTTATCTTTTCGAGACCTCATGTGACGGGTCGGTCGACTAGTGGCGAAAGGGAGGGTCGGGTCTTGGATTTCGTTGCCCCGCGTGCGGCAAGGCGGGCTGGCGGTGTTCGTTTCGTCATCGCGATCGCCGCGCTTGCGCTGCTCGTCCCGCCGTGGTGCGGTCCCGCCGCTGCCGACCCGCAAGATGACCCGCTGGTGGAGCTCAAGGAACTGTCTCAGCAGGCTGAGCAGCTGGCCGCGACTGTTCAAACAGCGCAGGCGACTCTGGACAACAGACTTCAAGCACTCACGCGCGCCGATCAGGCGCACGCCGTCGATCTGGCAGAATTCGATGCCGCCAGCGGGCGTTTGGCCAGCTACCAGCAGGCCGTCGACGTTCTCGCGGCCGCGGTTTACACCGGCGGGCGCGCAGATGGTCTCCACGCGCTCCTTACGGCTACCACGCCCAAGGGCCTGATCGACAAGCTGTCCGTTCAACGGGTGATGGCCACGGAGATGTCGTCGCGGATGCGCGGATTCCGACAGGCTGAGCGGGAGGCAAAGCTCCGCGAAGCCACAGCCGCCAAGTCTGCGGCCGCAGCCGCGGCTGCCGTTGAAGCGGCTGCCGAGGTGCGAGCGGATCTGCAGAGCACGCAGTCAGAGCTTCGAAGCCGAATCGCCGCGGTGCAAGCGAAGGGCCTCATGCTGGACACCGCTGGACAAGCCGTATCGCCAGGCTCCGTCATCTTGCCAGGCTCCGTCATCGCGGCGTCAGATCTGGTCGCACCGGTCCCCGCGATCGGGATGAATGGGCTGGTGCCCAACGCGAGTGTGCTGGCTGCCTACATCATGTCCACCTTCCCCGGTGTGCAGTCCATCGGTGGGGTCCGCGCAGACCCGCTTCCGGACCACCCCAGTGGCCGCGCCCTGGACATCATGACTGGCACAAACATGGACTTGGGGGACGCAATCAACGCCGACCTCCAGCGGCAGGCAGGACGCTTCGGTATCGACTACACGATGTGGCGTGTGCCGGATCATTTCAACCACGTCCACGTCACGGTCTCCTGACGTCCCGAGTGCGCTGACGTTCCAGTTCGCGCAACATGTTGTTGTAGGACGCCAGATCGTCGTCGTAGCCGGCGTCGGCGTGCCGGTCTGAGCGGGTCGAGGTGCGCCGGTCCTGGCGTGCCCACTGCGTCACCAAGGCGACCACCACCATGATCAGCGGCACTTCGCTTGCGCCCCAGGCGATGGCGCCGCCGAGATGCTGGTCGTCGTTGAGGTTGGCCACCCACGGCAGGGCCAGTCCGCGATAGAAGTTCCCGCCGACGACCGATGTCATGGTCATCATCGCGACACCGAAGAATGCGTGGAACGGCATGATGGCGAACAACAGTGCGAGCCTGCCGATGAACGGCAGTCGGCGCGGTCCGGGATCGACGCCGATGATGCCCCAGTAGAACAGGTAGCCGGTGATCAGGAAGTGCACCGCCATGAACTCGTGTCCCCAGTGGTAGCGAACCAGGGTGTCGAACAACGGGGTGAAGTACACGGCGTACAGCGAGCCGACGAACAACACGAACGCCGTGACGGGACTGGACAGGAACGCGGTGAACGGCGCATGCACCGCGCGCACAATCCATTCCCGCGGACCGGGCGGCGTCCCCGGCGCGGCGCTGGGCAGCACCCGCAACGCCAGGGTGACCGGCGCCCCGAGGACCAGCAGAACCGGCACGAACATGTTCAGCATCATGTGCTCGGCCATATGCACGCTGAACATCGCCGATCCGTAGGACCGCACCCCCGAACCGGTTGCGACCACCAATGCCGCGCAACCGGCGAGCCAGGAGACCGTGCGGCCGACCGGCCACCGGTCACCCCGCCGACGCAACCGGACCACGCCGACCAGGTACCCGCAGGCAAGGGCAAGGCCCAGAACCCCGAGGAAGGTGTCCAAACGCCAGAACGTCGCCAGTCGCAGCGCGGTCGGGGCGCCGGGCAGTTCATAGCCCAGCAGGACGTCCCAGATGCTCGGCCGGGTCGCCAGCAGGCCGGGCGCGGTCTGAATCGCCATCAGGGACAGCCCCGCCGGCACGGCCATCGCCGCGGCCAGCCGCGCCGGCACCGGGATGCTGCGCCCCCCGCGAAGTGCGACCACCCCGGCCACGAGTCCAGCGGCCAGTACCGCGCCGACGAACAGACCGAGCACGCCGTACCCGCTCGTGAGATCTCCCGCCCGTAACCCCAGGAGCAGCAGGCCGTAGATCACCGCGACCGACCCCGCGGCCAGGGCCGTGACCGTGACGCGGCGGCGCACGGCGGGATCGCTCGGCGCCGCGGCGTTCACGACCGTCACGCCGGCCCACACGGCCACGGCGACGGCGAAGACGATCACCGAACTGGTCGCATAGTCGTGGTCGGGACCCTGACCGGCGTTTCCGGTGACCGGGACGGCGACCACCCCCACCAGAGCCGGAATCATCAGCGGCACATGCCATTCCCACCGCACCGTCAGCCGCACCGTGACGGCGAGCACCGCCGAGACCACGACGACGGCCACCCACCCCCGCCCCGTCTCCGACGCCTCCAGCGCGGCGGCGAGCCGGCCGCTGACGAGCAACCGGGTCGCGGAGACGCCCGCGTCCGCGGCGGTCTGCACCACCACCATGACCAGCGCGGCGATCACCCATACCGGAGCCACCCGTTCCACCACCAGATGTGCCCGGAATGCTGCCAGGTCCAGGACCCCCCGGTCGTCGGGGCGGGCGGTGATGACAACCAGCACCAGGCCACCCAGGCACACCGCGCCCGCGAGGGTGGCGGTGAAGTAGCCGACGGCCTCGGCGACGGTCGTGGCCGTCGCGGGGGACAGTGCCGTGAGCACATACACCGCAACCGCGCCGGCCGCCACGGCGAAGCCGAGCAGCAGCGACGGGACTGCTGCCCGGCCGGTGTCAGCAGCTGTGGACGTCATGGGCTCCGTTCCGGGTCAGCCGGCGGTCGAGGGCGCTCCACCGATTGTTGCGGACGCTACACCGGGAACCATTTCCCGGGCCCTGCTCTCGCTCTGGCCTGTCGATGTAGCCCGCCGCCACGGTATTGACCCGGATTCCCGCGGCGGCCAAGTCGCACGCGTGCCGCATCCCGCTCGACGGGCATCTGCCGCATCCGACCACGCTGATGAGGCTGATTACCCGCAGCGGTTCGGCAGCTGTCGACAGGCTCAACGAGGCCCTGTTGGCCAAGGCCGCCGAGGCCAAAGTGCATCGCACCAATAGGGTTCGCACCGACACCACGGTGGTGCCGGCAAATCTGGCCTACCCGACCGATTCGGGGCTGTTGGCCAAAGCGGTGCGCCGAATCGGGTCGGCTGCCAAGCGGATTCAGGACGCCGGCCGTGCGCACCCGGGTGCGTGACCGTTCCCGCGCGGCCGCCAACCGTGCTCATGCGGTCGCTGCCAAACTGCGGCTCAGGCTCGGTAATGGGCTGTGGCGAAGCCACCGCGGCGGTGCTGGCCACGGGCGGCGAGCTGGCCGGATTGGCCCGCGCCGCCGCTTGTGATGCCCAGCGGCTGCTCATCAACGTCAAGCAGGCGATCCGCCGAGGGAAGGTCAAAGCCGCCCAACTGGCCGCCCGTGGTCAGCGGGACGCCGCCGCCTGCCGGCCCCGGGGCCGACTCGTGCCAGCGGTCAACGAATTGCAGAAACTGGTCGCCCTCACCCACCAGATCGTCACCCAGACCCACCAGCGGGTAGCCGAGCAGACACCCGCCGGCGCCGACCGGCGAGTCAGCCTGCACGAAAGCGGTGCCCGCCCGAACGCCGAGGTCCGCTTGGGCAAACCGGTCGAGTTCGGCCACAACGGCCAGTCACCGACGACGGCATCGTGCTCGACCACTCCGTCGAGGTCGGCAACCTTCCCGACGCATCGTCACCGCCGACCGCGGCTACTGCGAGAAACGCGTCGAAGACGCCCTGCACGACCTGGGTGTGCGCCCCGTCGTGACACCCCGCAATGGCAAACCATCCCCGGCCCGGCGAGAAGAAGAACACCGGCCCGCCCTCCAGCGAAAGACGATTTCGCGCAACGGATTTGAATGTCGTCTTAGCGTTCCCGCGAGTAGTTGAGCTATATTCCGGAACGGTTTTCAGCGGTGCCACTCTTCGGACGCAGCCCGGGTGCTCCAACCACCACGCTGTGCCTGATTCGAGACGGCACTGAGTCCTCGCCGCGGCCCAGCGCCACTAGGGTCGACCATCATGTACCGATGGCGGCGCGTGACCGCACTTGTGACCGCCGCTGTTTGCATCCTGACCGCCTCGCCGGCTCACGTCGTTCCCCACAGCGCGGCTCAGCCCAACGCCAACCAGCCTCTGGCTGTACCGCCCGGCGGCCCGGCACAGGCCTGGCTGGTGGCTGACATGGTCAGCGGAGCGATCCTCGCCGGCCAAGACGCCTATGGCGCCTACGCGCCGGCCTCAACCATTAAGCCGCTGCTGGCGATGGTGGTCCTCGACCAGTTACGGCCCGATGCCGCCGCGCGGGCCAACCAGTCACACACCCAGGTGGAATGCTCGTGCGCCGGTCTGGTCGCCGGTCAGGTCTACACCGTCCGTCAGTTACTCGACGGACTGCTGCTGGTGTCAGGCAACGATGCGGCCAATATGCTCGCCGACATGTTGGGGGGCTATCGGATCGCGGTGGCCAAAATGAACGCCAAAGCTGCCGCTGTCGGCGCCCGCTCTACCCGTTCCAACTCGCCGTCCGGGCTCGACGGGCCGGGCTGGGAATCGGTCAGTTCCCCGCACGACCTGGCGGTGATCTACCGCTTTGCGCTGAAATACCCTCTGCTGGTTCAGATCATGCACCAGCGTGCGGCACTGTTCCCGGACGGCAGGGGCGGGACGCGGCAGATCGCCAACCAGGACGCGCTGCTCTCCAGCTACCCCGGATTCATCGCCGGCAAAACCGGCTTCACCAACCTAGCCCGCAAGACCTACGTCGCGATGGCTCAGCGCAACGGAAGGCGACTGGTCGCGGTCCTGATGTACAGCCACGGCGATTTAGAAGGTCAGGCTCGATCCGTTCTGGACTGGGGCTTCAGCCTGGCCTAGTGCGCGGGATCACAGAGAGCACCCAGCCGCCACGCTTGATCAGCCGTTCGGATGCTCGGCCGCGTAGAGCGCCTCGGAACCGGGCACGGTGACCGGCACCGGCGGAAGCTGCCCTTCGTCACCACCGTTGCGCACGCGTTCATAGATCTCGACAGCGGTCTGCCGATACTGGCCGGGTCGACCGTCACGCTCAAGCAGCGAGGCCACGATCAGCACCTGGTATTCGCGCAGTCCGTGTTCCCGGGCAGCGAAGCGCAGCAGGGAATTCTGGTCGTATCGGGCCGCGCTGCCTGAGATCAACGTGGACAGAATCTGCGCGGGCGTGGCCGTCGGATCGACGTTCCATCTGCCCACCCCGATCAATCCCTCGAGTCGGTGGTGATCGCCGGCCATGGCCGCTACCGGATCGCGGGCCCAGTCGGGAATGCCCAGCGCCGCGGTATCAGACTGCGCGGCGCTTTGCCGCAGATCCTCAGCCGATACGCACCGTCGACCGCCCCCGGTCGGCACGCACGTCGCCTGGGCGATCTCGGAGAGCAATCCCGGTGTGACCGATCCGGTAGCCGGGTCGGTGACGTCGTCGAGCTGTCGGCCTGCCTGCACGGTGACTACTCCGACCCTGCTGGCCGGATCCATCAACTGTTCCACGACAGCGGCGGGCTGGCGCCCCGGTGAGACAACATAGAAACCCGGTTCCACGGTGTCCATCGGCGGCGTGTGTGACCGTGCCGCTGAGGCGAACGACTGCGCCGCGTCCACCACGCCCAACGCGGCCAACCGTTCTTCGACAACCGGCACACTGTCGCCGGGGCGCACCTCGAGGACCCTGTCGTGGTCGCGATCAGCGGTCACGGACTGCGGGGCAGCGCCGTCAGGGGCGGGCCGCCCCACACTGGTCCATGTCACCGCCGCCGCCCCGACGATCGCGCACAGCCCGGCCACCGCAGAGAGCAGTCGCAGGCGCCGACCGGCCCCCGGTCCCGCATCGCTGGGGTCGCCCATCTGCGTCAGCGGGTGCGTCGTGACACGGTCAGCGGCATGCCCACCGAGCTGGCCCAACCGCTCAGGCGGTTGGACGCGGGACCCGCGGCGGGGGCGCTCATTGGGTGTGGCTGGTGACACCGGTGCCGCGACCCTCCCGTGCGTCGAGTTCCATCCCGGACCTCTCTACTATCGAGGTACGTAGATTTCGGGTTACTCTACCCATCCGGCATCCCCAGGGTCGCTGGACCAGAGCCCGTGGGGGCTGGCATTTGCTGCCCACCCTGGGGGGCGCTGTGAACCGGAGGAGACCGCGTGGGCACAAAGCTTGAACTGGAACTGTCGACGCTGTTGCCCGACGGGCACGACGACGGCGACGGCTGCATGGACCGGCTGTCTGAAGCATTAGCGCGAACGCCAGGAGTCGACGAGGCGCACATCGTCACCGGAGCCGACGGTCCCGCGCAGCTGTGTCTGCATTATGACCGCGACGCGCTGACCGTCAGCACCCTGCGCGAGTTGGCCTTTCGTGCGGGCGCCGAGATCACCGACCGGTACGGCCACGTGGTGTGGCAGGCCAGCGGACTCAAGCGGCCACGGCGGGCCGAGCGCATCACCGCCGAATTGGAGAGAGTCCCCGGTGTGCTGGAGGCCCGCGCCTGGTCGGATGGGCCTCTGCGCATCGAGTTCGACCGCGAACAGATCGGCGAGCAGGACCTGCGCGCCCAACTCGCCGGACTGGGTGTGCGCGTACAGCCTGACCGGGCACTCACCGTCCCACCGGGACCGCCGGCACCGACCGGGGAACACCGCCCCTCGGTCGCTGAAGGGGAAGAGCACCACCACGGAGGGCTGTTCGGCGACAGGAGCGAACTGATTTTCGCCATCGCCTGCGGAGTATTCCTCGCCGTCGGATTCGGTCTGTCCTTCGTATCGGCTGCGCCGCAGTGGCTTTCGCTGGTCTTCTATCTGCTGTCCTTCGCGACGGGGGGGTATTTCACCGCCCGGGAGGCATTCGAGTCGATCCGGGCAGGCCGCTTCGAAATCGACCTCCTCATGCTGGTGGCGGCCCTGGGGGCGGCGGCGTTGGGCGACTTCGCCGAAGGCGCGCTGCTGCTGTTCCTGTTCGGAATCGGCCACGCGTTGGAGGGCTACGCGATGGGTCGGGCCAGGCGGGCGATCGAATCGCTGGCCGACATCGCACCCAAAACCGCCATGGTCCGCCGCGGCGCCGAGGTGACCGAAGTTCCGGTGGACGAACTCGATGTCGGTGACGTCGTCGCAGTCAAGCCCAATTCCCGGATTCCCGCGGATGGATTCGTCATCGAGGGCCGCAGCAGCGTCGACCAGGCACCGGTGACCGGCGAGAGCGTTCCGGTCGATAAGTCTGCGGTACCGGACCGCCAACGGGCCGCAGCCAACCCCGACGGGCTGCCCGACCAGAACCGGGTCTTCGCCGGAACCATCAACGGCCAGGGTGCCCTCGACATCGTCGTGTCGCGGCCGTCGGCCGACAGCACCCTTGCACGCGTGGTCACGATGATCAGCGAGGCCGAAACGCAGGTCTCGCCGACCCAGCGGCTCACCAAGAAGTTCGAGCGCATCTTCGTACCCCTTGTGCTGGGCTTGGTCGCCGTACTCCTGTTGGCGCCGTTGGTAACCCACGAGCCGTTCGCAACGTCGTTCTACCGGGCCATGGCAGTCCTCGTCGCGGCCAGCCCCTGCGCGCTGGCCATCGCCACCCCGAGTGCAGTCCTGGCCGCCGTGGCCCGTGCCGGCAACGCCGGCGTGCTGATCAAGGGCGGCGGCCCACTGGAGAGCCTGGGCGGACTGACCGCAATCGCCTTCGACAAGACGGGCACCCTGACCACCGGTGAGCCCCGCGTCGTCGAGGTGCTCCCCGCACCGGGCGTGGACGAGACCGACCTGCTGCAGGCTTGTGTGGCAGTCGAGGAACTCTCCGACCATCCCCTGGCCGCGGCCGTCGCGCGTGACGGCCGCACCCGCCTGAACAACGACACCCCGTTGGTGGCCAGCGGAGTGGAAGCGCTCATCGGACGCGGGGTCCGGGGCACGGTCAATGGGGAGGAGGTCTACATCGGCAAGCCCGTCCTGTTCAGCCAACTGGGGGGACCCACGATGCCCAGCGAACTGATGGCCGGCATCCTGCAAGCCCAGACGCAGGGCCGCACCATCATGGTGGTGCGCCGCGGCGGCACATTCCTTGGCGCGATCGGCCTGATGGACACCCCCCGCGAATCCGCGCGCACCGTCGCCGACAGCCTGCGCAAGCTGGGCATCACCCGGATGATCATGATCTCCGGGGACAACCAACAAGTGGCCGACGCGATCGCCGCGCAGACCGGCATGGACGAGGCCTGGGGGGATCTGCTGCCTGAGGACAAAGTCGAGGCAATCAAGCGACTGCGTGAGGAGCATCAGGTCGCTATGGTCGGCGACGGGGTCAACGATGCCCCCGCAATGGCCAACGCAACCGTCGGGATCGCCATGGGCGCCGCCGGATCCGACGTCGCCCTGGAAACCGCCGATATCGCCCTGATGGCCGATAACCTCGATGCGTTGCCGTTTGCCGTCGGACTCAGCAGAAGCACCCGCCGCATCATCCGCCAGAACCTCCTGGCCAGTCTCGGTGTCGTCGCGCTTCTCATCCCCGCTACCCTCTTCGGACTCAGCATCGGGCTGGCCGTACTCGTCCACGAAGGCTCAACACTCGTGGTGGTGGCAAATGCGTTGCGGTTGTTGCGTTTTCCCGCACCGGAGTCCGGCCACCGTGAGCCGCTGGGGCCACGCCCGCCGGACGCCGGATAGGAAACGTCGGGGAAAGTGGGCAGCGAAGGTAGGGAGGGCAATGAGCAAGCAGGACGCTGACCAGCCCGCAGGACGCAGACGGCTTCTGTTGACGGGCGCTTTGGTGACCCTCGGCGCGGTCGCGGTCGCGGTCGCACTCAGCGTCGGTGCCCTGCGACCGCCGGGCTCGCAGCCGTCTGGGCCCTCCGCCGAGAGTTCCGCCCAACAGCGGTGCGAATCGGATGTCACCAAACGGCTGGCCGCCCCCGATAAAGCGCACCTCTCGCAGGTACGCACCGAAGACAGCAGCCTCGACCTCGAAGGCCGCGATCTGTTCCCGGTGACGCTGGAAGAGCCGCTCAAGGGTGTCGACACCTCACGCATCACCGTGCTCAACGTCTCCGGGGTGGTCAATGCCCAGACCGAAGTCGAATCCACCATCCAAGACCACTTCACCTGCCGCGCCTACTTCGTCGACGGCGCGCTGGCGCACACCCTTGTGGTGTTCGACGAGAAGCATTGAGGTCTCGCAGATGACGATGCGACGCCCACGGCGGGTTCCGCCTGTCCTGCTCACAGCAGCCTTCGCGCTGCTCATGTGGATCACCTCCACGGTCACGCCGAAACTGGATATCCCCCTGCCGCCGCGGGCGGCACTGGCATTCGCTTTTGCGGCTGCGGGAATGTTCGTGATGACTGTTGCCGTGCAGGGGTTCCGTAAGCAGCGAACATCGGTGAACCCCCTCGACTTGACCCGAACGTCCGCCTTCGTCACCACCGGCGTCTATCGCGTGAGCAGGAACCCGATGTACTTGGCGATGTTGCTGGGACTGCTGGCCTTGGGGTGTTTCTTGAGCAACCCCATCTCGGTGGGCATCGCGGTGCTGTTCGTGCCGACCATCACCCGCCTTCAGATCATCCCGGAAGAACGGGTCCTGTCGGGCCGGTTCGGATCTGCATATACGACCTACTGCGCGACAGTGCGGCGCTGGATCTGATCGCGCCGCCGTGCTCTGCCACAACCAGATCCGCGAGGCGTCCATCGTTCGGCGTGTGCAACGTGGGCCGCTCAACTGCAAACGCGCACAGGGACTGCGGGACGGTAACTCCTAGCATCCAGATATGGATGCTCTATGTATCCGGCAGCATCGCTGGAGCACCTGGGTCATCGGCGGTTAGCTTGGCGGGATGAGTCTGGCTGTCAGAGGTGCGGTAAGGCAGAGCCCCGTCACCGATTCTCCCGCAACATCATCGGTGTTCCTGCGCTACGACCTGCCCGCCTCTCTGGTCGTCTTCCTGGTGGCTCTGCCGCTGTCACTGGGCATCGCGATGGCCTCGGACGCCCCGCCGCTGGCGGGTCTGATCGCCGCGGTCGTCGGTGGCGTGGTCGCGGGTGCACTGGGAGGCTCGCCGCTGCAGGTCAGCGGGCCGGCAGCCGGATTGACCGTCATCGTCGCCAGTCTGGTCGCCGAGTTCGGCTGGGCGGTCACCTGCGCGATCACGGTGTGCGCCGGATTCCTTCAGATTCTGTTCGGATTGACCAGAGTGGGCCGCGCCGCTCTGGCTATTTCGCCGATGGTGGTCCACGCGATGCTCGCCGGCATCGGGATCACCATCGCGCTGCAACAGATGCACGTCCTGCTCGGTGGGGAGTCATACAGTTCGGCCTGGCACAACCTCATTAGGCTGCCCTCGCATATCGGAGCGAACCTGCCGGGGACGGCGATCGGACTGCTGGTGATCGCGATTCTGATTGCGTGGCAGCGCCTTCCGGTGCGTGCGCGCAAAATCCCCGGGCCCCTGGTCGCCATCCTGGTCGCCACCATCGTCTCGTCGATATTCAATCTCGGCATACCGCGCGTCGAATTGGACGGCTCGCTACTGGATGCGCTGCAACCGCCCAGCCTGCCCGACGGCCTGTGGGGCGGGTTCGCCGTCGGTGTGCTGACCGTGGCATTGATCGCCAGCGTGGAGAGCCTGCTGACAGCAGTCGCGGTCGACAGGATGCAGACCCGGGTCCGCAGCAACCTCGACCGGGAACTGATCGGACAGGGAGCAGCCAACATGCTCTCCGGTGCCATCGGAGGCCTGCCGATCACCGGGGTCATCGTGCGCAGCTCCGCCAACGTCGCAGCGGGAGCGCGGACCCGCGCCTCGAGCGTTCTCCACGGCATCTGGGTTCTACTGTTCGCACTGCCGTTCGCCGGGCTGGTGGAGCAGATCCCCACCGCCGCGCTGGCCGGGCTGCTCATCGTCATCGGCATTCAACTGGTGAAGGTCACCCATATCGAGACCGCTCGGCGCACTGGCGATCTCGCGGTCTACCTGATCACCCTGGTCGGCGTGGTCTTCCTCAACCTCCTCGAAGGCGTGCTTCTCGGCCTGGCGCTCTCGGTAGTGATGACGCTCTACCGAGTCGCACGCGCTGATATCTCCGTCGAGGCCGTCACCGACGACCACTGGCGGGTAACGATCCACGGGACATGCACGTTTTTGTGCCTGCCCCGGCTGCACACGGCCCTGGACGCGGTGCCCCCGGGCTCCCACGTCGTCCTCCTCATGTCCACCGGCTACACCGACCACGCAGTACTGGACTTCATCGATGAATGGCGACGCCAGCACGAGGCTCGCGGCGGACTGGTCAGCGCGGCAGCCGACAAGCTCCCGGTGCCCGGCTTAACCGTTCTCTAGCCCTACTGGTCGACGCTGTTCACCGGCGCGGGGCAACGCCCTTCGCTTTCACCGCGACCGGACTCCGAAGCGCCGGCGCAATCGTCGATGCCGGTGACTGAACAGAATCGGAACGGCCAACCGGTAGAGCGCACCGAGTGCAAGGTTCCTGCCCTGCCAGTCCAACTGGTCGACCACGCGACACCCACCGACGACCGTCGCCACGGTGCGCTCATGTTCCCACCGGGACTGGGTCAGCATGGTGGAGCGTTCGAGAAATCGACGACCGGGCCCGTGCTCGGCAATGGTGAGGTCATCGAAGTCCACGGGGATCAAGCCGAATAACAGCAGCCAACTGCGCCCGGCACTGCGGCCCGCCGGCAGGTCATCCAGTCGTGCGCCTACAAGCCCTGTTGGAACCGTCATCCGCGCCAGTGGCATCAACTCGGAGTTGACGCCGTTCAGATCGGTGGCGTGCCGCCACACGACGTCAGGGTCGGCGGCCAGATCCGAGGAGACGCGGTAGGAGTGCACGCTTTAATTCTGACCCTCAGTGATGCGCCCCGTCGAACTCCCGAGCCCAGGAATACACGGGCACACCAGCGCGATGACCAGGATCGGTCCGGCCAGTGCGAGGAACGCCGTGGTGAGCCCGAACGCGTCCACCAGTGGACCGGCCAACAAGAAGCCGACCGCCCGGCCGCTTACGCCATCCACGTCTGCCACTGGTCCGCTATCCAGGAACTGGCCTTCTGGCTGGGCGACTTCCGCCGTCCCTTCTTCCGCGTCCATAGCAAATAGTGTTGTGGGCCAGGCGATCATTTCCAGCGGGCGGATCCTGCGGCAGATAGTCAACCCGGCGATCTCATCCCAAACCCCATGAACCGTCACCTCAACCACGGGTCGACAACTACACAACCGTGCGGTTGTCACGGATTTGCCATTGAAATGAGAAAAAGGCCCTCGCCACCTTGATGAGAAAGACGGGAAAGCCGTCGGTCAGGATCGCGGCATGGGCCATCAGCGTTGAGAACCTACAAGAGAGCAGAGCGCGCGCGAGGGCGCGGCGGCAGCGGTTGCGAGAACAACAACAGCAGCAGCAATCAGCCCAAGCCGCCTACCGACAATTCAACGATAACCCCGGGGCGGAGTGATGGGCAACACCCTCGGGATGTCCAGAAAATTAGAAGAACAGGCCCAGCGATGGCACTTTTTGCCGGAAAAGTGTTTGGGTCGAAAGGCTAAGAAAACGGCGGCCTGCCCCGAGCCAGGGCGGCTCAGTTGGGTCCGAAGAAAACGTCGCACCCCAGGTGCACACTGGGTCCATGAAACCGCGCACGAATGACGGCGAGCTCGCCGCCCGCTGGCGAGAGGTGGCCGCCGCTCTTGAACCCGCCGCTGAAGCCTGGTCGGCGGTGTCGCCGGAATCCGCCGGCCCGGTCCGGGAACTGCTGCACGACGCCCACTGGAACGCCCACGTATTCCAGCGGCTCGCCGACGGCGTCCCCCGGCCCGCGGCCTGGCGAGACGCGGATGCCGAAGTCGGTCCCCGCCCCGGCGGCGGCCACATTCTTTACGACCCCGCGGCGGCCGACGCGATAGACGAGTTCGGTCACCTGACATCACCTGACATAAGCGCGCCACAGCGCCGTTGAGAGTCCTAGGCTGCTCTGCGAGAAAACACTATGACGGCTCCCAGCGATGCAACCTGGTTCGCGCCTCAGCTAGTCGGAACGTGAGCGCTGCGCTCAGTGATGCGAAGAGTCGCAGCAATCGCCGTGATGCGATCGGCCAGAAGAGTTTCGGCGGCCGTGGAGGTGAGTTTCATCCCTCGGCTCAAGACGTTGTCGACGAGATCGTCCGCTGGTGTCCGCAGCCATCGAGGGGAAGGGCGCCTGCCCGCCGGCGTTCCGCTGTCAGCCATAACTCCTCGCGGCCGTTCCTGTCGATCGAGCGCCTCGCAATGTGGAATGTACTGGCTATGACTGCGCAGTTGCGCGGTACTTGTTGACTTGGGCTTCGAGGAGGCTCATCACTTCGTTGGCGTTTGCGTTGAGCAGTCCGCCACCACCGGTGTTGATGAGGACGGGCCCGACGATGGCGAAGAATTGGAGAAGGCCGGTGTCGCCGGCGGTGATTTTGACCCCGACGGCGCCTTCGCCGACTTTGGGTGCCGACATGGGGGCGTAGGTGCTTTGGACCCCGTTGTAGGTCTCGCCGCTACATGTTTTGAGGGCGTTGGCCAGTGCGTCAAACGATGCCTTGGCTTGATCGGCGTTGGCGTACTGGCGCAGCCCGAGGCTGAGGTACTCGGCGGACATGCCGCCGCCCTTGGTGAAGTCCCGGCGGACTCGGACACCCTCCTCGAAAGGCGGCGGGTAGTCGCAGAAGGTCTTTGACGGCCCCTCGGCGGCGGGAGGGTCTTGGCTGTAGCCCGGGGGGAGGTCCTGCAGCTCCAGGAGGGCCTTGGCGAGTTCTTCCTTGGGAAGGATTCGGTAGGCAGGAGTGGCTGCTGTGGTGGTCGTCGCCGTGGAGGCGGCAGGGCCGCCATTTGGTTGCGATGTGCCGCTATGGCCGCAACCGGCGACCAACACAGCTAGGGCAAGAGTCGCCAGGGTACGTCCCACCAATTCCCCCTTCATCGCTAGTGCGCGAGCTCTTCCGGGGGCTGTTCCGGCAACGCCGCCATCCCCTTGAATGTCGGCCCGGGGTGTCGTCCTCCCCGGCCACGGACGTAGAGATCCTATTCTGTCCTCATGGACGCAGCACGGTACGTCGATCAGGTCGACCGTGCGCTGGCCGCCGCGTGCGATCTACTGCCTCCACCCGACGGGGACCTGGCTGATCTTGACCACCCCCCGGCGCCTATCGACATTCCGGAGGGGCGAAGCGGCCTGGCAAGTGCCGCCGCAGCGGCCGCACAGCGCTACCAGTCGGCAGGCGAGCGCGTGCGGGCAACCCATGACGGGGCCTCCAGCGCCGTCCAGGACGCCTTGACCGCGGCACATGAGGCGGCCAGAACTGCCGAAGGCATCCGCAACAGCGCCCAGGTCCGGGCTGCGGCGCTTCTGCCAGTGGCGAACACCCCAGTTGGGTTGCGGACTCTCGTGGACACGATGGCCTCTTCGCTGGCCTCGATGCAGAACCTTCTGAGCAGCACCCGAGCGCAAATGTCGGCGTCAGCGGGGGAGATACGCCGTCACGGCGACGACTGGCGGGGCGTGCTCGACATTTGACCTTGTTGGGCCATTCCAGCAAACCGCAGGATTCCTGAACTGACGTGGTCGCTGTAAGTCGCCGGTGCCGTTAGCGTGGGTGAGGTGAGCGGATCGGTGGGGGCCTATGTTGCCCAGGTCGACCGTGCTCTTGGTAGTGGTCAGGGGTTGTATCCGGCCTCGATGGGGCCGGTCGGGGTGGCTACCGACATGCCTGGGGCTCCTCCGACGCCGCCGGGTCGTAGCGGCACGTCCGGGGGTGTCGATCAGGCCGGGGGTCGCTACCAGTCGCAGTGGCAGGCCGCTCAGGGGCTCGACGGCCAGGCCAGCAGCGCGGCCTCGGCGGGGCAGTCCGAGGCCCAGGCGGGTCGGGCCGGCGCGACGGGGGTGCGGGGCTCCGCGCAGGCCCAGGCCGCCGCGATCGCCCCAGCGACCCGCTCGCCGGCCGGGGTGAAGCTGTTGGTCTCGGCGATGGACGACAAGCTGGCCGCGATGCAACGCCAACTGACCACCACCCAGGAACAGAACCGGCTCCTGGCCCTGCGCATGCGGCAACTTCTCGGCGCATACAGCGGGATGGGCGGCACCGGGTCAGTAAGTGGGGCTGGAGGAATGAGCGCCCTCGGCGGGGGAGGGGCGATGGCAAGTCCAGCAGCGGGGATGGGCATAAGTGGACTCGGCGCAGGTCCGCTCGCGGGACTCTCATCAACAATGAATAGTTTCCTGCCCCAATCGCTTTCCCAAACAGCGGATGCAATCAGCGGCACGAATGACAATGTGTCGGCGGGGTCGGGGACCGGAACGCCCCTGGGCCGACTGACAGCGAGTTCAGGGCCGCGGGAAGTCGCTGCCGCGATCATTAATGAGGCGCATCGCCGCGGCTACTCGCCGCAGCAGACAGTCGCTATCTTGTCGACTGCCATGCAGGAATCGGGACTCAGGCCACACGCGGTATCCCCAAACCGAGCCTGGGTAGGGATCTTCCAGCAAGACACCTCCTATCCTGGCCGCGGGAACCCCAACTCCTCCATCGCGGAGTTCTTTAATCGCCTCGACCTGAAAGGCGGCCGGCACGCCGGCGACATCTGGAAGACGATCTTTTGGCTGCAGCAGGCACCCGGCCATCCCTCAGCGGATTATGCGTACACCCATGGGCGCCAACACTATTTGGCTGAGATTCAAAGCCAACGAGGCCGGGCAGCTGAGTTGTACCGATCCATAACTGCTGTATAGAGAGCTGTAGGTTCCGCTTTTCGATGGCAGACTTCCGCTTTTGGTGGCAAAGCGTAGGCAATTTTGCCGGAAAGTTGTTAGGACTGCTACCCAACAACAACTGGAGAAATGGCGGATCCGTCGGAAAATGATCGGCTTAACTTAGTTGGCTAGCCTTTCGTTGACGGTGCCGGCTGGAAGTGCCACGCTGAAGGCTGCGGTGGTTGTTAGTCCGACTACCCAGCTGGAAGTGTGTTGTTGTGGTTGACGTCGGTGTGATCTGGGACGTGATTGTTATGCGCTGGTGCTCGCGCTGATTGCTCTGCCCTGTCACGGTCGATGCTGTGGGCGCCAGGGATTTGACGAGGACCGATAGCCGGCTCGCTGCGCGGTGCGCGGCGGTTGCTTCTTTCGGTGCGGCCGTCATCCACTTTGCGGTGACACCGATGCATTGGCGGGATTGGTTGCCCTCCGGGGTTTTCTTCGCGGCATTGGCGACGTTCCAACTGGTTTGGGCTTTTTTCGCGTGGTCGCGGCCGGGGGCTTTGGTGCTGTCGGCCGGGATTGCGGCCAATGTCGGGGCGGCTGGTTTGTGGGTGATGGCGTGCGTTAGCGGACCGCCTTTTGGGCCGGCGGCCGGTGAGCCCGAGGCTGTGGGGGCCGCGGGGATCTGTGTGCTGCTGCTGCAGTGCTATGTCGTCATGGGTTCGGCGTGGGCGTGGTCGCGGAAGTATCAGGCTGACGAGGTCTCGGGTTTGGGTAGGTCAGTGGTTTTGATGGGCGCGAGCACGATCATGGCGGGAGCTGTGACGGTTGGCTTGGCGGCAAGCCTGCAGGGTCATGGTCATCATCACCACGGAGCTGCTGCGGAGGCGCAAGGTGGGCACCACGCCACTCCCGAGGCGAACATGGAGGGTCACCAGCATCCCTTGGAGGCGCAGGTTCCCGATGCCAATGGCGTGAGGACAGCGCCACTGCCGTTGCAGCAGGACGGCCAGGGGCTGCCGGTGACGGATATGTCACTCGACATGGATGCCGATCAGGGCCATTCGGCTCCGGCCGATTCGCCGGTGGTGGCGCCGGGGGCGAAAACGGCACCGCCGGAATCGGAGTCGCCGGAGTCGGAATCGCCGGAGTCGGATTCAGGTGGCGAGACTGACGGTCACCAACACCATCACGACG